>SLLJ01000022.1 GCA_007134165.1 Nitriliruptoraceae bacterium
GATTTCGACCGCCCGTCACGCGCGCGGCGTCGACCCCCACGCGATCGATGCGCCCGTCAAGGTCCGTCCGCCTCGAGCGCCTCGAGGTCTGCCAGGTCTTGTGCCCGGCCGGTCGCCTGCTTGTTGCAGCGAAGGTCGTCCCGCGAGATGACGGGAACCGACACGTCGTCGAGCACAACCTCCAAGCGGCGCCGGTGAGCCTCGCTGAAGTCAACGCCGTCGATGGAGGTCAGCAGATCGATCCGCAATGGCGGGTATCCGAGCTGGACGACAATCTCCGGATACAGGAAGTCCTGCACGTTCAGTCCCAGATCACCGAAGCCGAAGTCACGAAGTGCGCCGAGAAGGGCTTGGGCGTTGCCTTCGTCGACCGCGACCCAGATGTCGAGGTCTGCGGTATAGCGCGGATGGCCATGGACGCCGACGGCGTAGCCGCCGACCACCAGGAAGCGCACCCTATGGGCGAGCAACAATCCGATGAACTCGCTGAAGTTCGGGTCGAGCTGCATCGTCCCATCCGTGGTGGCGTCGACGAAGCTCCTCCACCATCGCGAGACGCTCTTCGGGGGGGCGCTGTCGCCAGTAGGAGACGTGCGCGTCCGGCGATCTGAGCGACCGCTTGGCAACGACGCGCGCGATCCCGGTCATGTCGCAAGCGTACCCCGGGATCGCCCGCACTTCCCCGATCAAGGCACCCGGTGCTCGGCAGGTCGGGACGCCGCGGAGGGAGCGATCACGTCCGGTGTGCGTACGAACACCTCAGCAGGGCAGGCGCGGATCGGCGTCCGGGTCGAGCCCGAGACGGGTGATCACGTCCCGGAAGGCCGCGTTGAGGGTCTCGTCATCACACCAGCGGACGCGTCCGTCGCCATCATGGGCGGCCTCCCATTGCCGGCGGAACTCCTGCTCGTGCAGGTCGGGGTCGAGCAGCGGGTCGGTCGGGTCGGTCGGGTCGGTCGGGAAAGGCTGGTCGCCGACGGCCGCGAAGCCGAACTCCTCTGCCAGAGCCATCCGCACGATGGGGGCCAGCGCGGCGAGGTACCGGCGCTCGTCGAGCAGCCGGCGCAGGCCGGGATCGATCGCGGCATGTTCGCGGAGCACGGTGCGAACGCTGGAGTGCCAGCGTGCCGCCACCGGGTCGTCGCCGGTCCAGGAGACGCCAACGAGCTCGACGGCGCGCTCGAGCAGCCTGCTGCTGCCTCGCAGGCGCTGCCGGGTGGGCCACCAAGGGTGCGAGGCGAGATCCCAGGTCCAGTCCCCGATGATCCGATCCCCGTCGTCGCGCTCCCTGCTGACCGACCCTTCCAGGGCGACCTCGAGCACCTCGCCGAGCCGGTCAGGTGGGACGAGAACCGACAGGATCCCGGGTCCGCCCTCGGACGGCAGCGACAGTTCGAGCAGATCCTGGATCGCGGCATCGAGGTCGAGGATCCGACAGGTCACGAGGTCGTCGGGCAACGTCTCGTCGGTGAGGCCGAACACCACGGTGGCATGCGGCGAGCGCTCGACGACCTCGACGGCGACGAGTGAGCCGTCGCCGGCGACGTCGCAGCGCACGGTGTCCCCGAAGCTCACCCCGTCGGCCATCCAGGTGACCGAGACGACCTCGTAGCGGCCGGCGGGCAGGTCGCGGGGTTCGGCCCACACCACCTCGGCATCGCAGGGAACGCCCTGCACCGTGGGCAGCAGGACTCTGACGCATTCCGGGTTGGACATGGGTGGCACCTCGACGGGCCGGCTCACCCGAACGATGCCAGCCGAACGGGGCCGTGTGGCGACGGATTCCTCGCCTGTGGATAGCTGCCGCGCCGACCACGGACATCGGGTGACCGGCACGCCACGGCATGCGTCGGCACTCAGAGGCCCGCCTGCGTGACGCCGTACTCGGCCTGCTCACGGGTGTAGCCCTCGAAGACCAACTGGTCGATGAGTCCGGCACGCGAGAAGGCGCTGAAGCTGAGGTAGTTCTCGGCTGACCCCGCGGCCTGCTCGTTCCAGTCGACCTCGATCGTGTCGACCGCGAGCGTGGCATCCTCGGTCGAGTAGCCCTCGAACTCCAACTGCTCGATCAACCCGGTCCGTGAGAAGGCGCTGAAGCTGAGGTAGTTCTCGGCAGCAGCGACGGCCTGCTCGCTCCAGTCGACCTCGACGGTGTCGGCGGCGAAGGTCGCGTCCTCGGTCGAGTAGCCCTCGAACTCCAACTGCTCGATCAACCCCGTTCGCGAGAAGGCGCTGAAGCTGAGGTAGTTCTCGGCAGCTCGCAGCGCGTTTCGCTGCCCGGCGGTGAGCGACTGATCGGCCTCGGGCTCCGGCTCTGGCTGGGGCTCCGGCTCTGGATCGGACTCTGGTTCGGGCTCTGGCTCTGCCTGGGGCTCCGGCTCTGGCTCGGGCTCTGGATCCGGCTCGGGCTGCGGCTCTGGATCGGCCTCGGCCTCGGCGGCGACATCCTCAGACGCGGCCGTCTCGTCGACCGCGACGTCGTCGGTGGCATCATCAGACCCGCCCGTCAAGAGGCCCACCAGCACGAGGGAGAAGGCGATGATCATCGTGATCCCCCACCAGCGCTTGAACCAGGGCTTCGGGGGTGCGGGAGCGTCCCCACCAACCGGAGGCGGTGGAGGCGGTGGGGGAAAGGCGGCGGTGTCTGGCATCGGCATCGACTTTCGGTGGGGTGATCACCATGATGCACGTCAGGTGTGACACGAGCCCTCGCCCCGTCGGTGCCCTACCCGTCGAAGGACGCCCGATCCTCCGCCACCCGGGACTCGACGTTGGGAGTGCGCGACTCACCGCTGAAGACCTCCCTGCCGTGCCAGTCCACGTGTGCGGCGGCTGGCAGCGGCAACCCGTGCTGCGGGGGGTGGAGGGGCCTGCCGGCGAGATCGATGACCAGCTCACGGGCCGGGCCACCGCCCTGGGACCGGCGGAAGACCGGAAGGCGGAGGTCCGGCCACAGGGCGCAGCCGCAACTCCAGTCCTCCCGCCGCATACAACTCGTCGTGGAGCAGGGGCGGGAAGTGGCTCTCGAGCCGGACCGACACGACCTGCCTGAGCAGCTGCTCATCGATCAGTGCCACGGTGCTGCTCGGTGCTCCGCGGCCAGGAGGACCTCATCGCCGACACCGAGGCCGCCGAGCTCGAACACGGTCGCGACCTCCTCGAGCGACAACGACCGTCCGCTGACGATGTTGCGCGCGAACGCAACACCGTTGGCCCGTAGCTCGTCGAGGGTGACCGGCCGGTCGAGTTCGGTCAGCGACGCGAGGTGGATGACCCCGATCTGCCCGCCGGGCGCGATGCCGAGCCCTCGGTGGAGCTCGTGCAGATCACCGACCCCGAGCAGCCGCC
>SLLJ01000079.1 GCA_007134165.1 Nitriliruptoraceae bacterium
CGCTCGCCCCGTCGTGCCACGAGCACCACGCCGGTGCCCTGTGCGGCCAGCCGCTGCGCGAACACCGCACCGAGCCCAGAGGAGGCCCCGGTCACCAGCGCGCGGTTCCAGGCCGGGTCGCTGGTCGGCATGACGGGCTCCTGGGGGAGGCGGACGGGACCGCGCGGCGGATGGCGGGAGACGCTACCAACACCCCGCGGACGAATCCCCGAGGTATTGACACAGCCTATGCCATTATGCTCCCCTGCGCGGACGACGCCGATCGGTTCGCAGGGAGCCGCGATGATCACCGTCACCCAGCGCCGGGTGCTGAGCGCCGACCCCGACGCCGTGTGGGCCGTGCTGGCCGACTTCGGAGGGATCAGCGCCTGGGCACCCAACGTCGACCACTCCCGGGTGCTGCGGGGCGGCGCCGGGCCGCTGGCCCCGGGCACCGTCCGACGCGTCCAGGTCGGGCGCACCACGCTGCTCGAGCAGGTGACCGAGGTCGACCCGCCCACCGCTCTGGCCTACGACCTCGAAGGGCTTCCCCCGATCGTGCGCACGGCCCGCTCGCGCTGGCTGCTCGAGCCCGCGCCCCGGGGCGGCACCCGGGCCAGCCTGACCACGCGGGTCGACTGCGGCCCGCGGCCGCCCCAGCAGGTGGCGGCCCGCATCGTCGGACGGGTGCTCGCCAGGTCCTCGAGGCAGCTGCTCGAGGGGCTCGCGCAGGCCGAGCGTCACCCCCACGCGACCGACCCCTCGGAGGGATGAGCCGGTGACCGATCAGCACGGCAGCCGTCCCGACATCGTGATCCTGATGTCCGACGAGGAGCGCGCGATCCCGCCCTACGAGCCCGGCGAGCTGCGGGCCTGGCGGCGCGACACGCTGGCGGGGACCCGGTGGTTCGAGCAGCACGGCGTCGGCTTCGAGCGCCACTACACCGGGTCGCTGGCCTGCGTGCCCAGCCGCCCGACGATCTTCACCGGGCAGTACCCGGACGTCCACGGCGTGACCCAGACCAACGGCCTGGGCAAGATGGCCGACGACTCACGGATGCGGTGGCTGCGTCCGGGCGAAGTCCCCACCCTGGGCCACTACTTCCGGGCCGGCGGGTACGACACCCACTACGACGGCAAGTGGCACCTGACCCACGCCGACCTCGTCGACGAGCGCACCGGGCGCGCGCTGAAGACCAACGACGGGCGGGGCCGCATCGATCAGACCGCGGTGGCGCGCTACCTCGACGCCGACCCCCTGGATCCCTACGGCTTCTCGGGCTGGGTGGGTCCCGAACCCCACGGCGCGGACCTCAGCGAGAGCGGCCTGGTACGCGATCCGCTCATCGCCGACCGCGTGGTGGCCTGGCTCGAGGACCGCTACCGCCGCCGGCGTACCGGGGACCCGGACGCGCTGCGCCCCTTCCTACTCGTGGCCAGCTTCGTCAACCCCCACGACATCGTGCTGTTCCCCGCCTGGATGCGTCGGTGGCCGCTGGAGGCCTCACCCCACGACCCGCCACCGGTCCCGCCCGCGGCCAGCGCTGGAGAGGACCTCGCGGGCAAGCCCGCGGCGCAGGTCGCCTACCGCGCCGCCTACCCCTCGGGCTACGGCCCGCTGCCCGCCGTACGGCGGATCTACGCCCGCAACGCCCAGCGCTACCGCGACCTGTACTACCGCCTGCACGCCGAGGTCGACGGCCCGATCGACCGGGTGCGCCGCGCGGTGACCGAAGGCGGCTCCGAGCACGCGGTGCTGGTGCGCACCTCGGACCACGGCGACCTGCTCGGCGCGCACGGCGGCCTGCACCAGAAGTGGTTCAACCTCTACGACGAGGCCACCCGGGTCCCGTTCTTCGTGGTCCGGCACGGCACGCACACCACCTCGCCCCGCACGATCGATGACGCGCCGACCTCGCACGTCGACCTGCTGCCCACACTGCTCGCCGCCGCCGGCATCGATGCGCAGGCGGTGGCCGACGAGCTGCGCGCCAGCTTCTCGGAGGTGCACGACCTGCCCGGCCGTGACCTGCTGCCGGTGATCGACGGGGCCGTGCCGCCCGACCGCGAGCGCTGCGTGTACCTGATGACCCGCGACAACATGCTCGAGGGCGACTCCGGGGCGTCCGGGCTCGCGCGGCTGCTCGGGCGCAGCGTCGACCCGCCCCGGGTGATGCGCATCGAGGTCCCCGCCCACGTCGCCAGCGGCTTCGAGGGCGTGGTCGTGCGCGTCGATGACGCCGAGGTGGCTGGTGGTCGCGGCCACCTCTGGAAGCTGGTGCGCACCTTCGACGACCCCGCGACGTGGACCGAGCCGTGGGTGCGCCACCTCGCCGTCGACGGGCCCGGGGGACCGGTCCACCGCACCGAGCCGATCGACGACGAGTGGGAGCTCTACGACCTCACCGCCGACGACATCGAGGTGGACAACCGCTGGTCGGACCCGGAGCTCGGTGAACTGCGCGCCCACCTCGTCGAGGTGCTGCGCACCGAGGCCGCCCGGTCGGTCCCGGCCCGCAACCAGCCCTGGCCCTACCAGCCCCGCACACCCGCCGAGGGCCCGGCGCGTCGGGCGCCACGGCCACCGGCACGCGCCCTGCGGGCGCTGCTGCGCCGGGTTGGCATGCACCCCCACGATCCCGAGGCGGACACGCTGCCGACCTTGGAGGGCCGCCGGGCGCTGATCGTGTGCACCAACCACGGGGTGCTCGACGTGGGCAAGCCGACCGGGGTGTACGCCAGCGAGCTGACCGCCCCGTACTACACCTTCCTCGACGCGGGGCTCGAGGTCGACCTCGCCAGCCCCCGGGGCGGCACCATCCCGGTGGACCCGCTGTCGCTCAAGCCGGTCCTGCGAAGCGAGCACGACGACCGGTTCCTGGCCGACGAGGTGCTGCGCGCCAAGGTGACCGACTCGCTGGCGATCGGCACGCTCGACGTCGACGCCTACGACGTGGTGTTCCTCGCGGGCGGCTGGGGGGCCGCCTTCGACTTCGGCGACTCCCCGGAGCTCGCCGCGGCGGTGAGCCGGGCACACGCGGCGGGCCGCATCCTCGGCGGGGTCTGCCACGGCCCGCTGGCGTTGGCGGCCGCCACCGACGCCGACGGGCAGCCGCTGGTGGCCGGGCGGCGGATCACGGCCGTGACCGACAAGCAGGTGCACGAGCTCGGGATCGGCTCCACGCCGCGCCACCCGGAGACCGAGCTGCGGGCCCGGGGCGCCCACTTCGAGCAGGCCACGCGCTTCCGCGACCCGTTCGCCAACCACTGGGTGGTCGACGGCAACCTCGTCACCGGCCAGAACCAGAACGCCGGTCCGATGGTCGCCCGGGAGATGCTCCGGCTGCTGACGACCGCGGAGCGCTGAGC
>SLLJ01000238.1 GCA_007134165.1 Nitriliruptoraceae bacterium
CCCGCAGCGCGGGCGGCACGGACCGTGGCCAGCCCGATGCCCGACGAGGCTCCGGTGACCAGCACGCGGCGTCCGGCGAGTGAGGTGGACATGGGACGGCCTCCAGGGATCAGAGATCGGGGATCGGGGATCGGGGGGTCAGGCTGGTCCCATCGTGACCGACCGACGCGCCCGATGCCGGGGGCACGACCGTCCATCCGTTCGGTGACGGACGGCCCGGAGAGCCGCCCCACCCCCGGGACTACGGTGACAGGTGGACCCCCGACCCGCACCGACCCACCACCTGCACCGACCCACCACCTGCACCGACCCACCAGCCGCACCTCCTCCCGACCCGCGACCCGCACCGACCACGGGACCGCCGATGAGCCTCGCCGCCACTCTGCTGGGGCTGTCCGCCCTCGCGGTCGTGGTGCCCGGGCTCGCACGTCGGCTGGGACGCGACACCGGGTTCGTGGTCGCCGGCGCGCTGCTGGTCGCGCTCGGGGTGATGCTGGCCGCCGCCCCCCGGGCCCTGACCGACGACCCGGTGGGCATGGCCCGACCGTGGCTGCCCGCCCAGGACATCTGGTTCGCACTCCGTCTGGACGCGCTCGGGCTGCTGTTCGCCGTGATCGTGCTGGGGGTCGGTGCCGCGGTGCTGGCCTACGCCGCGCGCTACCTCGACGTCGAGGAGGCGGACACCGGACGGATCCTCGGACTGCTGACGTTCTTCGCCGCCTCGATGCTCGGGCTGGTGCTCGCCGACGACCTCATCGTGCTGTTCGTGTTCTGGGAGTTGACCAGCATCTCGAGCTTCCTGCTCATCGGAGGCGAGGGCCGCAAGGCCGGCCAACCCGCCACCCGGGCGCTGCTGGTCACGAGCCTGGGTGGGCTGGCGCTGCTCGCCGGGCTGCTGCTGCTGGGCATCGAGGCCGGCACCACCTCGCTGTCGGCGGTACTGGCCGACCCGGATGCCGTGCTGGCCTCGCCGCGGGCCCCGGCGATCGCGGTGCTGGTGATGCTCGGAGCCGTGACCAAGTCCGCGCAGCTGCCCTGGCACTTCTGGCTGCCCGGGGCGATGGTGGCACCCACCCCGATCAGCACCTACCTGCACGCCGCGACCATGGTCAAGGCCGGCATCTACCTGCTGCAGCGCCTGTCCCCGGTCTTCGGCGCCCTGCCGGTGTGGCACGTCGGGCTGGTCCTGCTCGGGTTCACCACCGCGGTGTTCGGTGCCGTCGTGGCGCTGACCAAGCACGACCTCAAGGCGCTGCTGGCCTACTCCACCATCAGCCAGCTGGGCCTGCTGGTCGGCCTGATCGGCCTGGGCACGCCGCGGGCGCTGACCGCCGCCGCGCTGCACACCCTGGCCCACGCGCTGTTCAAGGCCGCGCTGTTCATGACCGTCGGGGTGGTCGACCATGCCACCGGCACCCGTGACCTGCGCGAGCTCGGTGGACTGCGCCGGGCGTTGCCCCGCACCGCCGCGGCCGGGGGGCTGGCGGCGCTGTCGATGGCGGGCCTGCCGCCGCTGCTGGGCTTCGTGTCCAAGGAGGAGGCCTTCACCGCGCTGCTCGGCGCCGCCGGCGGCGAGCTCGCAGCCGGGGCCGCAGCGGGGGCCCTCGCGCCGGGCGGACCAGCCTGGCTCGGGCCGGTCGCCGTTGTCCTGGCCGCGACCGCGAGCCTGGGCACGGTGGCCTACACCGCCCGCTGGTACCTCGGCATCTTCGAAGGACCTCCGCGGGCAGGATCCGACCGCGACCCCTCTCCCGACTCTGGCTCCGGGGCGGCGGTGCCCACAACCCTTCACCGCATCCCGGTGGCGCTTCAGGCCCCGGGGCTGGTGCTGGCGGTGCTGGGGCTCGGGTTCGGGCTGACGGTCCCCGTGCTCGACCAACTGGTGGGCGCCGTGGCCCGCACCACGGCTGGACTCGACGCCGCCGCCGACCCCGGCGTGCACCTGGCGCTGTGGCACGGGCTCAACGCCCCGCTGGCCCTGTCCGCCGCGGTCGTCGCCGTCGGCGGGCTGCTGGTGCTGGGCCGACGTGGGGTGCAGCGGATGCAGTCGCGCTGGCACACCCCGGATGGCGCTGCGGTGTTCGACGCCGCCTACCGGGGGGCGCTGGCGCTGGGCCGGACGGTGGGGCGCCCCGCCACCTCGCTGTCTCCGGCCTGGTACCTGCTGCCGATCCTGGCCGCACTGACCGCCGTCGGTGCGACCGCGCTCGGTGCCGGTGGGGTCAGCGTGGCCGGCACGCCCGCAGCCTCCGAGCCCAGCGACTGGGCGCTGGTCGTGCTGCTGGCCGCCAGCGTGCTCGCGGTCGTGCAGGCCCGCAGCCGGCTCGCGGCGGTCACCGCGCTCGGTCTGACCGGCTTCCTGGTCGCTGGGTGGTTCGTGCTGCTCGGCGCACCGGACCTCGCGCTGACCCAACTGCTGACCGAGACCCTGACCGTCGCCGTGGTGATCGTGGTGTTCCGCCGGCTGCCGGAGACCTTCTTCCGCGGCGGCGGGTACCGCAAGCTCGGCGCCGCACTCGTGGCGGTGCTGATGGGCACGCTGGCGGGGGCGGCGACCTACGCACTGACCAGCCGGCGTGAACGCGCCGCGATCGGCACCCGCTTCCTCGATGAGGGCGAGAGCGTCACCGGCGGCACCAACGTGGTCAACACGATCCTGGTCGACTTCCGGGCGCTGGACACGCTCGGCGAGGTGACCGTGCTGGCGGTGGCCACCCTCGGCATCTACGCACTCGTGCGCCTGGTGCGCCACGAACCGCTCACCCGTCCCGCCCCGACCCTGCCCCCCGAGGGCCTGCCCG
Source organism: Nitriliruptoraceae bacterium (assembly GCA_007134165.1). Classification (GTDB taxonomy): domain Bacteria; phylum Actinomycetota; class Nitriliruptoria; order Nitriliruptorales; family Nitriliruptoraceae; genus SKJO01. The sequence goes on from SLLJ01000238.1 coordinate 2,802, forward strand.
AGCGGCGAAGCCGGCTCCGCACTGGTCCAGGGTCCGGCCCTGACGACGATCATGCACCGGTCCGGGTGCCCGTGGAGCTCTTCAGCGGCCCGGGAACCGTCGACTCGGTGGTGCTGCAGAGCCTGGCCAACGGGCTGGGCACCGTCATGGTGCTCGCCTCGTTGTGGCTGCTGGTTCGCGGGCATGACGCGGTCGGGGGCGGCTTCATCGGCGGGCTGACCGCCGGCGCCGCCGTGGTGCTGTTCTACCTCAGCCACGGGCACGAGCGGGTGTGGCACAGCCGCTGGCTGCGGATCGCGCCGCTGATCGGCGCCGGCCTGCTCGTCGGCGTCGGCTACGGGCTGATCGGCCTGGTGCGCCGCAGCCGCTTTCTGGCCGGCGGCAAGCTCAGCCTGCCCGGCGACGTCGAGGTGGCGGCGTCGCTGGCCTTCGACGTCGGCGTCTACCTCGTGGTCATCGCGATGATCGTCGCGATCGTGCGCCACCTCGGCCAGGGCCTGCCCGAGGAGGAGACGCCCCCGCACCACCCAACCACCGCCGACCCCA
>SLLJ01000329.1 GCA_007134165.1 Nitriliruptoraceae bacterium
CCGGGGAGGTCCGGCGGGAGGAGGCGGCGTACGACCTTGACGGGAACATGTGTTCACCGTAACTGGCGGGTGTGACCTTCGCATCCCCGACCATCCGACCGGTGGACAACCCCACGCACACGCCACCAACCTCCCGGCCCCGACCGGCCGACACCGGCCGACCCGGCCCCGACCGGCTGTTGGGCGCCACGTCCCTTGAGCATGCTCGCGTCACGTTGTGTGAGGGCGAGATGGTGACGGGTGGTCGGCGTGAAGGGTCGACTGGGCAGGCCGTTCCCCTTACCTGTGCTGTCGTCTCCTTGATCTCGATCGCTGTGCTCGCGGATGGATCGACGGACTGCGCTGCCCCCGGCACGGCCAGGGCCAGGCCAGCCGCGTGTGCAGGGAGGCTTGGCGGTGGGGATGGTGCGGTCCGTGTCCGCATCCGCGTTCCGATCGGCCGTTCATCGCAGACCAAGCGACTCCGGCAGGGCCAGATCCGGTGCTAAGATCGGTGCCATGGACCTCTCGAGGGATATCGAACCCGTCACGGCGCTCAAGCGCAGCGCTGCTGAGCTCATCGCGCGGGCAACGGATCGGCACAGCCCGATCGTCATCACGCAGAACGGCAAGCCGACCGCGGTGCTCCAGGATGTTCACTCCTATCAGCGCCAGCAGCGGGCACTGCACCTGCTGAAGCTGCTTGCGCAGGGCGAACAGGACCACCGGGCTGGACGCGTGCACGACCAGGCGTCGGTCGATGAACTGGTCAGCGCCCGCTTGGCCAAACGTCGCGGAGCGTCGTGAGCGCCCGGTTCACCGTCGCGTGGACCCAGAGCGCCGTCGATGATCTTCTGAGCATCATCGATTTCGTGGCAGGTCGGGACGGGTCCGACGCGGCCGAGCACCTCTCCGGGCAGATCACCAACGGTGTGGCTGGCCTTCTGACCATGCCTTGCCGGTGTCGTATCGTTCCTGAACTCGAGGCTGAAGGGATCGACGGCTATCGCGAGGTACTCGTCGGTCCGTATCGGTCGATGTTCACCGTCCGCGGCAGCGAGGTCGTCCTTCTCACGGTGCTGGATGGCCGACGTGATCTCGGCGAACTGCTCATCGAGCGAGCCCTCCGCGAACGAGACTGACCCTGCGGCTGCTGCGCTGACCCCGTGAGACCGCACCCGAAGGACCGCAGTCAACCCACCGCGGACCAGCTCACGCGAGCCCCTTTGGCTGCAGTCTTCGAGATCGCCGCGAGGGAGCGAGACCCCCCAAGCGCTCGCCCACCCTGTCCTCACGCAGGATGTCGTGGCTATGCCCAAACCCCGTGTCGCCTGACACCGGCCCACACCGGCCACACCGACACCGACCGTCCCGGCTCAACAGCGTGAAGGCCCGGCTGCCGAACCCCCGAAGTTCGGCAGCCGACCTCCCAGCCGGCCGCAGACACCCCGCCGGCCTCCCGCCCGCCACCAGTCCTCACACCCACCTGCACGCCCAAACCGTCAGCAGCACCCCGCCCACCGCACGAAACTCTCGCCCACGCGAGGTTCTGACACGATCAGCCCCGCCAGCAGCACGAAACGCTCGCCCACGCGAGGTTCAGACACCTCACCGGCCGAACCGGCCAGAACGCCCGGGACGAGGGCACTACGGCACGGCGGGGCGGGTCAACGGGTGCGTCCAACAGACGCTCACCGCTGCGCGAAGAACTCCACATGGGCGGCATCGAGCGCCGCCTGCGCCTCGACGTCGCTGATGGCCGGCTCGAGGTCGCCCCCCTGCGGCCCGTAGCGCCCGAACTGCGCGTGGTTCATGCCCTCGACCTCGATCATCTCCGCGTTGGGGGGAAGCAGCGCTCGCCGTTCAGCGATGTCCTCGGGGGTCGCGAGCCCATCACGCTCCCCGCTGACCGAGAGCACCGCGAGGTCCTCACGATCCGCGAGTTCTGCTCCCCCGGTAGCGAAAGAGGCCCAGAGCACCAGGCCGTCGACCTCGCCGAGTTCCTGGCCACCCAGCCAGCTCGCGGCCATCGCGCCACCCAGGGAGTGCCCACCGACGTACCACCGGTCGACGCCGGCGTGACCCTCGATCAGCCCGGCTGCACGAGAGCGGCCGAAGATGGCGAGGTTGAGGGGCATCCGGGGGATCAGCACCAGGGTGTCGGTCGCCGCCACGATCGGCGCCCAGGTCGCCACGTAGGCCTCGCGGGAGACCCGCGCCCCCGGGTAGAAGACGACGCCTCGGACCGGGTCGCGGTCGGTGGGTCGCAGCTCCACGACCGTGTCGAGCACGACCTCGACACCCGGAAGCTCGAGCGCTTCGGCCAGCGGTCCGGGCTCGGCAGGGCGGGCGAGGCTGGCCCACACCACGAAGGCCACCAGCAGCAGGCCAACGGTCGCGGCCAGCCCGACCCCGACACGGCGATGCCAGCGTCGGCGAGGAGAGGAGTCGTCCATGACGTCGGAAGATACTCGACGGTCGCTGCGTCCCCCGGCGCTGCCCTGGCGGGCAGCAGTTCAGCAGATCCGCGGGAGTTGCTCACCCAGCGGCAGGTCCACGACCCGCTTGGCGCCGAGCCCGGTACGCGCCACCACGATGCCGTGGTGGTCGTCGACGACCTCGCCGACCCGCACCGCCTCGCGGCCGTGGGGATGGGCGCGCATGGCCGCGAGGACCACCTCGGCGTCCACGGCGGCGACCACGGCGACGAGTTTGCCCTCGTTGGCGACGTGGGTCGGGTCAAGCCCCAGGAACGCGCAGGCGGCGGCAACGTCCGGCGGGACGGGCACGGCACGCTCGTCGTACTCGATGCCCAGGCCCGCCCCCTCGGCGAGCTCGCACAGCACCGCGGCGAAGCCTCCCCGGGTGGCGTCGCGCAGCGCCCGCACCCCGCCACCACCCGAACCCGACGACACCCCCGACGACACCCCCGACGACACTCCCGATGTCCCCGCCCCCGGCACCGCCGCGAGCATCGTCTGTACCAGTCCGGTCAGCGCCGCAGAATCGGTCGCGAGTTCGCTGGCGAACTCCAGGCCCTCCCGTCGGCTCATGATCGCCATACCGTGCTGGCCGATGGGGCCGCTGAGCAGCACCTGGTCACCGGCACGTAGCCGGTGGGGGCCGAGGTCCACACCGTCGGGGACGACCCCGAAGCCGGCGGTGGTGATGGTGAGTCCTCCGCGCTCACGGGCCTCGACGACCTTGGTGTCGCCGGTGACCAGACGCACCCCTGCCTCGCGCGCGGCCCGCCCCATGTCGGTCGCGATCCGGCCCAGCACGGCGAGCTCCAGACCCTCCTCCAACACGAACGCGGCACTGAGCGCGATCGGTACCGCGCCGGACATCGCGACGTCGTTGACCGTGCCGTTGACCGCCAGGTCGCCGATCGATCCGCCGGGGAACTCGACCGGGGTCACGACGTAGCTGTCGGTGGAGAACGCCAGGCGACCACCGGTGGGCATCGGCAGCACGACGCTGTCGTGGGAGGGATCGTCGGGCGCGGCCCCGAAGGCCGGGAGGAAGAGGTGCTCGACGAGCTCCTTGGACAGTCGACCGCCGCCGCCGTGGCCGCTGACGATACGGTCGTGGTCGCGCAGCGGCACCGGACAGGTCCAGGCCACCGGATCCACCGGACCCGCCGGGCCCACCACGTCGCCGGCGTCATGGACGTCACTCACGGCTCAGGCTCCCTGCGGCACGTCGAGGCGCCGGTACTGGTAGTAGGCGGCGCAGGCGCCCTCGGAGGAGACCATGGTCGCGCCCAGTGGCCGGCGTGGGGTGCAGATCGTGCCGAACTGCTCGCATTCGTGCGGCTTGAGCAGGCCCTGCAGCACCTCACCGGAACGGCACAGGGGGGACTCCTCGACCTGCAGGTCGGCGACCTCGAAGCGCACCTCGGCGTCGAGGTCGCGGTAGGCCTCCGACAGCCGCCAGCCACTGGCCGGGATGGTGCCGATGCCTCGCCAGGCCCGGTCGCAGACCTCGAAGACCTCGGCGAGCACGGCCTGGGCGGCGCGGTTGCCCGTGGCCGACACGGCCCTGGGGTAGGCGTTGTCGAGCTCGGCCCGGCCGTCCTCGAGCTGGTCGATCGCACGACGGATGCCCTCGAGCACGTCGAGGGGTTCGAAGCCGGTGACCACGATCGGCACGCCGAAGCGCTCGACGAGCGGGCCGTACTCGCCGGTGCCCATGACGGTGCACACGTGGCCGGCCGCGAGGAAGGCGTTGACCCGACTGGTCGGCGAGGAGGCGATGGCCGCGACCGCGGGCGGCACGAGCACATGGCTGACCAGCAGCGAGAAGTTGGCCAGTCCACGGGCGCGGGCCTGGACCACCGTCATGGCGTTGGCCGGGGCGGTGGTCTCGAAGCCGATGCCGAAGAACACGACCTGCTTGTCGGGGTTGGCCTCGGCGAGCGCGACGGCATCGAGCGGGGAGTAGACCACCCGCACGTCCCCGCCGTTGCTGCGCACCTGGTGTAGGTCGCGGTGGCTGCCGGGGACCCGCAGCATGTCCCCGAACGAGCAGAAGATCACCTCGGGGCGGGCGGCGATCGCCAGCGCCTTGTCGATGGTCTCGAGCGGCGTGACGCAGACCGGGCAGCCGGGGCCGTGGATGAGCTCGACCTCGTCGGGCAGCAGTTGGTCGATGCCGTTGCGCACGATCGCGTGGGTCTGACCGCCGCAGACCTCCATGATCGCCCACGGACGGGTGACGCGTTCGGCGATGGCGGCGAACTGTCGGTGGGCGAGCTCGGGGTCGTTGAACTCGTCGAAGTACTTCACCCGACCGGCTCCTGCCCGACCGGCCCCTGCCCGACCGGCTCCTGCCCGACCGGCTCCTGCCCGACCGGCTCCTGCCCGACCGACCCCTGCCCGACCGGCTCCTGCCCGACCGACTGCGCGCCGGGTTCCTCACCCAGCTCCTCGGCGAGGTTGCCGATCGAGCGGATCAGTTCGAGAGTCTCGAGCGCGGAGGCCTCGTCGATCCGGGTGATGGCGAAGCCCACGTGCACCAGGGCGTAGTCGCCCACCTCGGCGTCCGGGAGGTAGGCCAGGCAGACCTCCTTGTGGATGCCGCCGAAGTCGATCGACGCCATGGTGGTGCCGTGTTCCTCGTGGATGTCGGTGATGCGGCCGGGGACACCCAGGCACATGCGCGGGGCCTTTCGCTGCGGGTGGGTCAGGTGGTCGGCGGTTGGCGTGCGGCCAGCACCGCGAGCTGTCCCAGCGCCAGGCCGCCGTCGTTGGGTGGTACCAGCCGGTGCGTGAGCACCTGCCAGCCCTGCCGCTCGAGGCGGGCCCGGGTCCGGGTGGTCAGCCAGGCGTTCTGGAACACCCCGCCGGTGAGACCAACCGTACGCGCTGCGCCGGCAGGCGCAACGCGCTCGGCACACCGCTGCGCCACCTCGACCACGGCGTCGGCCACCGCGTCGTGGAACCCGACCGCGATGACCGGGATCGGCACGCCGGCGCGCAGGTCATCGACGATGGCACGCAACACCGGTGCGGGGTCAACGAGCGCACCCACCTCGAAGGCGTAGCGCGCGGTGGAGGTCAGGACGTCGAGGTGGTGGGAGGCGGGCAGCCGAGCGGGATCGGTGCACCACTCGAGCTCGATGGCCGCCTGCCCCTCGTAGGTGACGTGCTGGCAGACGCCGATCAGGGCGCTGACGGCGTCGAACAACCGGCCCATCGACGAGGTCGGAATGCAGGCGACATCGCGCTCGAGCTGGGACCGCAGCAGGCGGCGCTGCGGGTCGTCGAGGGCAGCGACGGCCGGCAGGTCCGGGTCCCAGTCGATGCCGGCCGCCCACAGGTGGGCCAGGGCCATCCGCGCCGGGTTGGTGACCGCCGAATCGCCGCCGGGCAGCGGCACGCGGGCCAGGTGGGTGAGCCGTTCGAAGCCGCGCTGGTCAGCGAGCAGCACCTCGCCACCCCACACGGTGCCGTCGGTGCCGTAGCCGGTGCCGTCGAAGGCGATGCCGAGCACGGCCACTTCGGGCGCGAGGCCGTGCTCAGCGAGCAGCGCAGCGACGTGGGCGTGGTGGTGCTGCACGGTGATCAGACGCTCGGCGTGGTGGCGACGGGCCCAGGCGTGGGTGGCATAGGCAGGGTGGGGATCGGCGGCGACCAGGACCGGCTCGACCTCGAAGAACTCGGCGAGCTGCCGGGTGGTGCGCTCGAAGCTGCGCAGGGTTTCGAGATCACCGAGGTCGCCGAGGTGCTGGCTGAGCCAGGCGTGCCGGCCGCGGGCCACCCCGATGGTGTTCTTGAGCTCCGCGCCGAGCGCCAGGCAGGGTGGCGCGTCGGCGGGCAGCTCGAGGGGCAGCGGCGCGTCCCCACGGGAGCGGCGCAGCGGGAGCACCTCGCCGTCCACGACCCGTACGACCCCGTCGTCGCACGGTACGTGGATCGGCCGGTCGTGGGTGAGCAGTCCGTCGATGAGCGGGCCGAGCCGGGTGCGCGCGTCGTCGTCGAAACAGATCGGCTCACCGCTGAGGTTGCCGCTGGTCATCACCAGCACCGGCGGGACCGGATCCAGGACCGGATCCGGCCCGGCGGCGAGCAGCAGCTCGTGCAGCGGCGAGGAGGGCAGCATGACCCCGAGCAGCGGGTTGCCGGGGGCGACCGGACCGGCCACGACCCCGTCACCACGCGTTCGGCGCGCCAGCAACACCGGACGCTGCGGTGAGGTCAGCGCGGCCACCTCCACGTCATCGAGTTCCACGACACGCCGTGCCTGCTCGAGGTCGGCGACCATCACCGCGAAGGGCTTGTGCTCACGCTGCTTGCGGGTGCGCAGCCGCTGCACCGCCGACGTCGAGGTGGCGTCGACGGCGAGGTGGTAGCCGCCCACGCCCTTGACCGCGACGACGCCACCGGTACGCAGGCAGCGACGGGCGGCGGCCAGAGCCGCCGCGCTGCCCACGACCGCCGGCGCGACCGCCGCCGGCCCCCCGGCACCGGCATCGACCGGCTCGTAGCGCAGGACCGGGCCGCAGTCGGGGCAGGCGATCGGCTGGGCGTGGAAACGGCGGTCGGTGGGGTCGTCGTACTCGGCCTGGCAGGCCGGGCACATCGGGAAGCCGGCCATGGTCGTCGCCGGCCGGTCGTAGGGCAGCGCCAGAACGATGGTGTAGCGCGGCCCGCAGTTGGTGCAGGTGATGAACGGGTGGCCGAAGCGGCGGTCGGCGGGGTCGAACAGTTCGCGGCGGCAGTCGGCGCAGATCCCGACGTCGGGGGGCAGGCTGGTGGCGACGGTCCCACCGGCGGGGGTGGCCACGATCTCGAAGGCTTCGGGCGACGTGACGCCGGCGGCCAGCGACGTGATCTCGATGCCGGTGACGCGGGCCAACGGCGGGGCCTGCGTGCTCAGCCGGTGCAGGAAGTCGTCGATCACCGCGGCCGGTCCGTGGAGTTCGATGAACACCCCGGCGGCGTCGTTGCCGACCCGGCCGCTGAGGCCGAGCTCACCGGCCAGCCGGTGCACGTGGGGACGGAAGCCCACGCCCTGCACGACCCCGCTGACGCGCACGGCGACCGCAGCCGCAGCGGCGGGCGGGAGTTGCATCGGCTCCTCCTGTACAGCGCGGTGGTGCACCCTGCGCAGTGTCGCCGGAGAACGGTCGACCGGCAGGGGCGCACGGCCCGCACCGCGCGCCCGCCGGTCCCGGCGACCGGGGGTCCAACGGCGGGGGCATACTGCACGGTCGAGTGCATCCCGGCGCCGAGCGAGGAGAACTCATCGTGGTACCGATCGACGAGTTGCCCCGCGAACTCCAGCGTCTGGGTGAGCGGCCGCGGCCGTCGTCCAGCCTGCCCGGTCCGCTGCGCATCGCCGTGCTCACCGGAGGGGCGAACAGCGAACGCAATGTGTCGCTGTCCTCGGGCACCGCCGTCACCCGCGCCCTGCGTGGACTGGGGCACGCGGTGGCCTTCGTCGACTCGGCTGCCTCCCCGGTGGTGCCCGACGACGATCCCGCCCGCAGCTTCCTCGGCGCCGAGGTGGATCCCGACGACCTCGCCGACACGCCGATGGCCCCAACCGCCGCCACGCCCCCGCCGCTGGATGCGCTGGCCGAGGTCCGTGCCCGCCAGCACGACGGAGTGCTCGCCGCAGGCCTGCTGCCGATCCTCGCTCACGCGGACGTGGTGTTCCTCACGGTGTTCGGTGACGAGGGCGAGTCGGGCGCCACCCAGGCGTTGCTCGACCGGCACGGCATCGTCTACACCGGCCCGAGCGCCGAGGTCTGCGCGCTCACCTTCGACAAGGTGCGCACCAAGCAGGCGCTGGTGGCGCACGGGGTGCGCACCGCCGCCTGGCACGTGGTCCGGCGCGACCGGCCGGACGAGGACCTCGAAACCCTGGATCTGCCCGGCCCGTGGATCGTCAAGCCGCACGCCGGAGGTTCGACCATCGGTCTGTCACGGGTCGACGATCCCGACGGGCTGCCCCATGCCTGCCGGCTGGCCAGCGCCGAGGGCCGCGACGCCCTCATCGAGGTCTTCGTTCCCGGCCGTGACCTGACCATCGGTGCGCTCGGCCACCAGGTCTTCGCGGTGGTCGAGGCCTCGACCGACCGCGAGATCTACGACTACGAGGCCAAGTACGCCCCCGGTGCGGCCGTCAAGCAGGTACCCGCCGACCTGCCCGAGCCCGTGACCGCCGAGGTGCGCCGGCTGACCGGGCAGGTGCATCAACTGCTCGGGATCGGCGACACCTCCTCGCGCAGCGACTTCCGCCTCGAGCCGGACGGGTCGCTGTGCTTCCTCGAAACCAACCCGCTGCCGGGGATGACCCCGACCTCGAGCTACCCCCGGTCCGCGGCAGGGCAGGGCCTCGCCTTCCCGCAGCTGTGCGAGGAACTCGTCGTGCGGGCGCTGCGCGGTCACGGCCGTGACCTGCCGCACCTGACCGCGCCGGGAGACCCCGCGTGAGCGAACTGAGGACCATCCCGCGCCGCGACCTGCCACGAGCTGTCGAGGAGATCGAACACTTCACGATCCCGCTCGACGACGGCACCCACCTGGCCGCCCGGCGTTGGCAGCCGGTGGGCGCGGAACAGGACCCGGTGGCCGCGGCGCTCGAGTATCTGCCCTACCGCAAGCGGGACCGAACCGCCTACCGCGATGGCCTCAACCACCCCTACATGGCCGGGCACGGGTACGTCAGGGTCCGTGTCGACCTGCGCGGCTCGGGCGACTCCGAAGGGGTGCTCACCGACGAGTACCTGCCCCGCGAACTCGACGACGGCATGCAGGTGCTGGCATGGATCGCACCGCAGCCGTGGTGCGACGGGCGGGTGGGCATCATCGGTAAGTCCTGGGGGGCTTCAACGGCTTGCCGTTGGCTGCGCGTCGCCCGCCGCCGTTGGGCGCGGTCGTGTCGGTGTGCTCGACCGACGACCGCTTCGCCGACGACGTGCACTCCATGGGTGGGTGCCTGCTGACCGACAACCTGTCGTGGGCGTCGAGCATGTTCGCCAACACCTCCTGTCCGCCCGATCCCGAGCTGGTCGGTGAGCGGTGGCGCGAGCTGTGGCTCGAACACCAGCACCGCGACGAGTACTGGCGACACGGGTCGGTGTGCGAGGACCTCGGCGCCATCGAGGTGCCGGTGCTGGCCGTGTCGGGCTGGGCCGACGGGTACTCCAACGCGGTGCTGCGCCTGCTGGCCGGGTTGAAGGTCCCCCGCCGTGGGCTCATCGGCCCGTGGAGTCACCGTTACCCACACCTGGGGGTTCCGGGCCCCGCCGTCGGATTCCTCCAGGAGTGCCTGCGGTGTGGGACCGCTGGCTGAAGGGCATCGACAACGGCGTGGACGAAGAGCCGCAGCTCATGGCGTGGATGCAGGACCCGATCGAACCCGCCCTGGACCTGCGCGAGCACCCGGGACGGTGGGTGGCCGAGGACTGCTGGCCCTCCCCACGGATCGGAACCCGGGTGCTCGGGCTCGGCGACCCCGGACTGGTCGAGCCCGCAGACGTGACGAGCCCGGCAAGATCGCGCACGATCTGCTCGGCGCACCGGTGGTCGAACTCGACGTCGTGGTCGACGATCCCGTCGCGATGATCGCGGTGCGGCTGTCCGACCTGCGGCCCCACGGCCGCATCGCCCGGGTCACCTACGGTCTGCTCGACCTCTGCCACCGCAGGTCGCATGAGGAGCCGGAACCGGTCGTCCCCGGCACCCGCACCCGGGTCCGGGTGCAGCTCAACGACATCGGCTACCGCTTCCCGGCCGGTCACCGCCTGCGCCTGCAGATCTCGACCTCCTACTGGCCGGTGGCCTGGCCCGCGCCCTGCCCAATCCGACTGACCGTACTGCCCGCCTCGAGCCACCTGCTGCTGCCCGTGCGGCCCCCACAGCCGACCGAGGAGGCGAAGCTGCGTCCCTTCGACCCCTCGGAGGCGACCTACGCCTACCGCGACGAGGACCCGACCTCCGCACGCGGAGAGGTACGCGCCGCCGGTTCGCCCGCGACGGGTGGGAGGTCCACACCAAGACCCGTACCGTGCTGACCTGCACGCCGAGGACTTCCGGGTCCGGGCCACCCTCGACGCCTACGAGGGTGCCACCCGTGTCGCGGCGCTGAACGTCGACCGCACCATCGCCCGCCGCTTGCTGGAGATCACGGCGCCCGAGGTGGCGGCACCGAGGCTCAGTCGGGCTGGCCGTGCACGCGCGAACCGGCCAGCCAGGTACCTGCCACCTCGACATGGTGCAGGTCGTCGGCGCCGAGTGTGGCCAGGTCCGCGTCGAGCAGGGCGAGGTCCGCGCGCTGCCCGACCGCGAGCGTGCCCGCCACCTGCTCGTCGCCGGCCTGGTGGGCGCTGCCGGCGGTGTAGGCGGTGAGGGCTGCATCCAGGTCGATCGCCTCCTCGGGGAAGAACGCCTCGCGGGCGCCGAGGCCCGACGCACCCCGCCGGTTGACCGCGACCGCGATGCCTTGCATCGGCACCGGCGAGGACACCGGCCAGTCGCTGCCGAAGCTGACCGCCGCACCCGCGCGCAGCAGCGAGGCGATCGGGTACTGCCAGCGGCTGCGCTGCGGACCGAGCCGCGGTTCGGTGAGGTCGACCATGATCTCGTTGCGCTGGGCCCACAGCGGCTCGAGGTTGGCGATCGCGCCGAGCGCCCGGAACCGCGGGCGGTCGTCGGGGTGGACCAGGTGGGAGTGGGCGACGACCGGGCGGCGGTCGCGCGCTTGGTTGGTGGCGGCCACCCGCTCGAAGGCGTCGAGCGCCATGCGCACCGCCGCATCCCCGATGGCGTGCAGGTGCAGTTGGAAGCCGGCGGCGTCCATCGCGGTGGTGGCGGCGGCGAGCTCGTCGATCTCCCAGTTGGCGATGCCGTGGTCGTCGGTGTCGTGGCCGCAGCCGTGGTCGCCGGGACCGAACGGCTCGTAGGGGTCGAGCAGGGCAGCGGTGCCGCCCTCGAGCACCCCGTCGACGAAGAACTTGACGGTGGTCGCGGTCAGTCGGCCGCCGGGAACGCCCTGCCGCTGGCGCTCGGCGGCGGCGGTCTCGGCCTCACGGCGGGCGGCGACGAAGGCGGCGAGTTGCTCGGCCCAGTGGTCGACCTCGACCTTGAACGCGAGATCGAGATCGGCGCTGAGCCCGCCGGTGTCGGCGACGAGTTGGTAGGCGGGCAGCGTCGCCGGAGTGGTCCAGGCGTCCTGCCCCCACACCAGTCCGGCGGCGGCCATGCGCTCGAGACCCACGCGCAGCCCGCGGGCCTCCTTGTCCGTGCCGCGCGTCGGCAGGTGGGGGGCGAGCAGCAGCTCGGCCTCCTCGAGCAGGGTGCCGACCGGGTGGCCGTCAGCATCCCGCACGATGGTGCCCCGCGGCGGGTCGGCGGTGGCGGCGGTGATGCCGGCCACCTGAAGCGCCCGGGTGCTGCACCAGACCATGTGGTGGTCCGAGGACCACAGCGCGGCAGGGCGCTCCCCCACGACCGCGTCGAGCACGGCGGCCCGGCCCACCCCATGGGGCAGCAGTTCGGGCGGGTAGCCGTAGCCGAGCACCCAGGGCAGCTCGGGGTTGGCGGCCGCGAACGCCCCGAGTCGGGCGAGCACCTCGTCGAGGTCGGCTGCGTCCACCAGGTCGGCATCGAGGGTCTCGACCCCGCCGGCCAGCGGATGCAGGTGCCCGTCGCGGAACCCGGGCAGCAGGGTGCGCCCGGCCAACCCCACCACCTCGACGTCGAGGTGGCGGGTGTCGCGGGCCTCCTGGCCGTGGGCGACCACCACGCCGTCGCGCACCGCCAGGGCGTCGGTGACCACCGGACGGCCATCCGCGCCGCGAAGCCCGGTCCAGATGGTGCCGCCCGGACCCCGTCCGGGGCCGTCGGCGAGGAACAGCAGCGAGGTGGACATGGCAGCTCCGGGTCGCAGGCTGCGTCGAGTCAAGCAGCCCGCGCCGATGCGGGCGCGGCCGTGTCGCACCTGCGTGAGACGATGAGGGTCGCCCAACGACCGGCCAGGCCCATGCAGCGGGCAGGCCCGTGCAGCGGGCAGAAAGGGGCGCGAGATGGACGATCCCGTGCTGGTGTTCCGTGAGGGGGTCGGGGACCGGGGCTGGCTGGAGGTGCGCGCGGGCACCCGACCAAGCGACGGCGACGGCGACGGCGACAGCGACGGCGACGGCAACGAGCGTGAGCGCGACCGTGAGCTCATCGTGGCGCTGACGGAACTGAGCCCCGCACCGGGGGCGCCGGCGGGCCGCGCGCCGGACCTGCTGGTGGAGGTCGAGGTACG
>SLLJ01000197.1 GCA_007134165.1 Nitriliruptoraceae bacterium
CGCCTGCCGCTGGAGCATGACGGCGCCCGACGGGCGGTCTCGGGCATCCTCGGCCGGCCGATCCGCCCCGGCACCGCGGCGACCACCATCCGGCTCGGCGACCTCGACGAGCTGCTGCGCCGCGCCGACCGGCGCTGGGACCTGCGCGCCGTGGTCGAGCACGAACACGGGTCGCTGCCCGACCGTGCAGGAGACGCCGAGCACCAGGCCGCCGCCATCGCCGCCGCGCGGGACCAGGCGCGTGCCCTGGCGCCTGACGAGGTCTGGGTCGGCGCCTGGCTTGACGAGCTCGACCGCGGCATGCTCACCCGCCTGCACACACGCGGAGAGCTCGACCTGCTGCCGACCGCCGCACGCGTGCTGGCCGCGCTACCCGCCGAGGGCACCCCCCTGCCGGCGCTCGCCTCGCAGGTGACCGGTGACACCAAGGCGCTCGGGCCCACGACGCTGGCGGGGCTGGTGCTGCGCGGGCTCGCCGTGCGGATGGGCGAGCCCACCCCCCGCTCGGCCGCTGAGCGCCGGGCGCTGTGGGAGGCCGCCGGGGTCGTCCCCGACGATCTGGCCAGCCAGGTGCTGGTGCTCAACCTCACGCCGACGGGCAGCGCGCTGGCCGGCTGGCTGCGCGAGGCGGCCGCCGAGGGCCTGCCGTTCCGGATCACCCTGCAGCAGCTGGCCCGCCAGCCGCTGACGCACGGCGCGGCCGGCCCGGTCCGGGTCTGCGAGAACCCGGCCGTGCTGCGCGCCGCCGCGGAGCAGCTCGGCGCGGGAAGCGCCCCGCTGGTGTGCACCGAGGGCCGACCGTCGATGGCCTGCCTGCGGCTGCTCGACGGACTGGTGGCCGCAGGTGCGCACGTGCGCTACCACGGCGACTTCGACTGGCCCGGCCTGCGCATCGGGGAATCGCTGCTGGCCGTCACGGGGGGCCGACCCTGGCGCTTGGGTGCGGCGGACTACCTCGAGGCCGTCGAGCGGTGTGACCCTCGCGCGCCCCTGACCGGAGCGGCGACTGCGAGCCCCTGGGATCCCGACCTGGCCCGCACCATGGCGGACGTGGGGCGCACGATCTACGAGGAGGACGTGCTCGACGTGCTGCTCGGCGACCTGGCAGGTCGGCCCGGCGAACGCTGAGCGATACGACCGGCGCAGGGTGAGCATCGTGAGGGGACACGGTCGTTCGTCGGTGCCGTTCGGGCACGGACCACGGTTCTTTCGGTGGTGGAGCTTCGAGGAGTACGGAGTGCCGATGAGTAACGCAGCTGTGGACCGCTACCGCCCATCGACCGTCGCACTCGCGGGCCTCGCGATCGCGAGCCTCGCGCTGCTGGGCTGCGACGACCCAGACGATGGCGCCGACCCGGACGCGACGGCGGCGACCTTCGCAACCGATCCGGAATGCTTCGGTGTCGACCTCGCGGTGAGCGACACCGACGAGGTGACGTGCGGGACCGTGACCGTCCCCCTCGATCACGCCGATCCTGAGGGCGACGTCCTCGACCTTGCCGTCGCGAACATCGTCGGCGACAGCGACGGCGCGCCGATCGTCCTCCTCGGCGGGGGCCCCGGCGAGGCGGTCGTCGAGACGGCCCTGACGGAGCCGGGCATGCTGGACCTCTACGCCGCCGATGGGCGCGACGTCGTCCTCCTGGATCAGCGCGGTGCAGGGCTCAGCACACCGGAACTGTCCTGCGACACGCTCGCAGACGGCCAGCCAGAGACCATGCTCGACCTCGACACCTACCTCGAAGCGCTCGCCGCGTGTCGCGACGAACTCGTCGACGCCGGGGTGGACCTCGACGCCTTCGACCATGGCGCCAACGCCCGGGACGTCCACCTCGTCCGTGAGGCCCTCGACCACGACGAGGTGGTGCTGCGCGGCGTCTCCTACGGAGCCCACCTGGCTTTGCACGCCGCATCCCTGGATCCAGACGCGGTCTCGGCGCTGATCCTCAGTTCCCCTGCGAATCCCTCGGACAACTACGTCCAGCGCATGCCGGCCGGGTTCCAGGACTCCTTGGACCGGATCGCCGAGGCCTGCGCCGCCGACGAGCGCTGTTCGGAGCAGTTCGGCGACCTCGAGGCAGCGATCGACGAGGTGGTCGACCGGCTCGCCGACCAGCCCGAGGAGGTCACCGCCGCGCCGCCCCATGGCGGTGAGGAACTGACTCGCACCTACACCCCACCGTCCTTCCTCGACGCCGTCTTCGTGACGCTCTACTCGCCAGACGGAGGCGCCTTCCTCCCCGCGCTCGTGCACCAGGCCCGCGAAGGCGATCTCGATCCGATCGCCGGGCTCCACGCGATGCTCGCGCAGGAGTTCGCCGATGTTCCCCACGGCATGAACCACTCGATGCTGTGCTCGGGCGAGGCCGCGCGCTTCGATGCCGAGGCCGCGAGGGAATCGTTGCGCTGGACCACGCTTGAGGAACACTGGTTCGACCACCGGACCATCGGGGGCGCTCACAACGACGCAGCCTGCGAGCTGTGGGATGTCTCGCCCTCGTTCGAACCCACCGAGGTGGCGCTCGCCAGCGAGATTCCGACGCTGATCGTCACCGGCGGGTTCGATCACGTCACGCCGCCCGAGACGGGGGAGCGTCTCCACGCCGAGTTGGAGGCGAGTCACCTCGTCGAGGTGCCCACGCTCTCCCACGCTCCCCTCGAGGGACTGGACGGGATGTTCGCCGGTTGTGGGAGCAGCATCGTTGACGACTTCCTCACCGACCCTGCGACGGAGCCGAACACCCGTTGTGTCGAGCAGGTCCCCGATCGCGACGAACTCGGCCGCTGGTATGACTGACCGCTCGATCGAGAAGCGACCGGACCACCGTCCGAGCCCCCACATCGTGGGACAGCGGTGCGTGAACACGACCATGTCTTGGCCCAAACCTCCCGTCCTCGTCAGGCGTCGCTGGACGCGGCCGACGAGCGCTTCGGTGAGTCCCGGCTGGGCTGGCTGCTCATACTGCAGCCCGAGCTCGACCACGAAAGGGTCGTGCACGCACAACACGACGGACTCGACGTCGACGAGAAACCGGTCTCGGCGATACCGAACCGACCCTGTGGCGCACCAGCAGCACTCCCGTCCGCCTTGCCGCCGTGGATCGCCGTGGCAGGCCCTGCACCGCACCCCTCCAGGTACGGGGGCTCGGTCGGTGTCAGCGGGTCCAGGGCGTCGCGCTCGCGGAGGTTTCGGCCATCGGGGCCTTCCTGCTCGGGTACGCCCGTCGGCGCGGACTGCTGCGAAGACCGTTCCTGAGGCTTCACGCTTGGTCTGCGGCCAAAGGTGGGTCGGTCGTGGTGCCGTGCCACCGGCGTTGACGCCTGTGTGCCACCCATGGTGGCCG
>SLLJ01000120.1 GCA_007134165.1 Nitriliruptoraceae bacterium
ATCGTCGAGAAGCGCCGCTGGATCGACCGGACCCACTTCCTCGACCTGATGGCCGCGACCAACCTGCTGCCCGGGCCCAACTCCACCCAGATGACGATGCACATCGGCTACGTTCAGCGAGGCACCCCGGGGGTCTGGGTGGCCGGGATGGGCTTCATGCTGCCCGCAGCAGTCATCACCCTGGCACTCACCTGGCTATACGCAACCTTCCGCGACCTGCCGGCGATGGATGCGGTGTTCACCGGCATCCAACCGGTCGTGGTCGCCATCATCGTGCTCGCGATGGTCAAGCTCGCCCCGAAAGCCGCCAACGACCTGCGGACCCGGCTGGTCTTCGTGGCGGCACTCGGACTCGGGGTGCTCGGCGTCAACGAGCTGGTGGTCCTCGCGCTCGGGGCGCTGGCCGGGCTGGTGCTGTACCACGCCTGGCGATGGCCGCGCGCCGGATCCTCGGCGGTCCTGCTCGGAAGCTCACCGTGGCTGCTCGGGGCGGCGCCGTCGCCGTCGACCGATCCGGAGACCATCGGCCAGCTCGCCTGGCTGTTCTTCAAGTTCGGGATCACGCTGTACGGCTCGGGCTACCTGCTGGTGGCCTACCTGCAGGCCGACCTCGTGGACCGCTACGGGCTGATGACCACCGAGCAGCTCATCGAGGCTCTGGTCATCGGCGAGATGACCCCGGGCCCGCTGTTCACCGTCTCCACCGCCGTGGGCTACCTGCTCGGTGGCCTGCCGGGTGCCGTGGTCGCAACGCTGGCGATCTTCCTGCCCTCGTTCTTCCTGGCCATGCTGCTCGGGCGCATCATGCCTGCCATCAAGCGCTCCACGACCGCCACGCGCATCCTCAAGGGCCTGACCGCGGCCGTGCTCGGGGTGATGCTGGCCGTCGCCATCGAGATCGGGCTGCGAGTGATCGTCGACCTGCCGACCGCCGGCATCGCGCTGCTCGCGCTCGTGCTGCTGCTCAAGACCAGGATCAGCGGCATCGTGCTGATCCCTGCCGCGGGCCTCGCCGGCTACCTGCTGTCGGTCGTGCTGCCCTGACCCGCCCAACCGTGCGAGGCCTGCGATGGATCCGCACCCGCCCCCGCTGCTGCGCGACATCGAGCTCGCGTTCATGCGCATCCACATCCTGCACCACGCCACGGAGCACCCCGTCTACGGCCTGTGGATGCGCGACGAGCTCGCCGAGCACGGCTACGACATCGCCGTCGGCACCCTGTACCCCATGCTCCACCAGCTCGAGGAGCAGGGCTACCTCACCAGCGAGGAGCTCCTCGAAGCCGGGCGACGACGTCGCTCCTACGAGGCAACCGACGCCGGGAAGGACCTGCTCGCCCGGATCCGCACCCGGCTCCGGGAGCTGACCGCGGAGACCTTGCCGACGCCGACCCCGCCCCCCGACCGCGGCCCGCCCGAGCCCCCGCCACCGCCGGGCTCGCCCCCGCCAACGCCAGGCTCGCCACCTGGAGCGCAGCCATGAGCGCCCCCGACCAGGACGCCGAGGTTCCGGACCACCCGCCCCTGTTCCGGTTCGACGCAGTGACGGTCGACCTCGACGGCGTCCGGGCGCTCGACGGGGTCAGCCTGAGCCTCCCCGACCATGGCGTGACTGTGGTGGTCGGACCGTCGGGATCCGGCAAGAGCACCCTGCTGCGGCTGTGCAACCGCCTCGAGGCGCCGACCACCGGACACATCGCCTACCGCGGCCAGTCGCTGCACGCGCTCGATCCACGCCGCCTGCGCCGCGAGGTCGGCATGGTCTTCCAGCGCCCCGTCGTATTCCCCGGCACGGTGCGCGACAACCTGCTGATCGCCGCCCCCGACCGCGATGACGACGCCCTGGCTGCGACGCTGGTCCGTGCCGCGCTCGACCCCGCGCTGCTCGATCGCGACGCGTCGGGGTTGTCGGGCGGCGAGGCCCAGCGGCTCGGGCTGGCCCGCACGCTGCTGACCGCCCCCCTCGTGCTGCTGCTCGACGAGCCGACCTCCGCGCTGGACGCCACCCCCAAGCGCGACTTCGAGCGCACCGTCCTCGAGCTCAGCGAGCAGGGGACGCCCGTGCTCTGGGTCAGCCACGAGCTCGCGCAGGTGCACCGGATGACCGACCGGCTCGTCGTGCTCGAGCAGGGACGGGTGGTGCTGCTCCTCGACGACCCTGCCGACCTCGACGATGATCCCGTGGTGTCCCGGCTGCTGGCACCGGAGGCCGACGATGGGTCGCGGTGACGTCGGCGCCCTGGGCGTGGCGCTCTCGCTGCTGCTGGTCGCCGCCGCCGTGGCGCTGTCGCGCTGGCAGGGACTGCGGCTGGAGGCCTCGATGCTGTGGTCGGTGCTGCGGGCGATGGTCCAGCTGCTGCTGGTGGGTGCCGCGCTGACGCTGGTGATCGATCCCGACCGGCCGATCCTGGCCTCGTGGGCCTGGGTCGTGGGGATGCTGGCCTACGCCGGTGACGTCGTGCGCCGTCGTGCGCCCCGGATCCCCCGGCTGTGGCGGCTGGCGGTCGGTGCCTTCGGCGTGACCAGCGCGATCAGCCTCGGGGTCGTCTTCGGCCTCGGCGTCCTCCCCCACGAGGGACGCACGGTGGTCCCGCTCGCCGGGCTGATGATCGGCAACGCCATGAACGCCAGCGTGCTGGTCACCCGCCGCGTGGTGGAGGACCTTCGCGACCGGCGTGCGGAGGTCGAGGCCCGCATCGCGCTGGGTCACACCGCCCGTGAGGCGGCCCACCCGTCCCTGGTCACCGCCCTGCGCACCGCCCTGATCCCCCAGATCGAGACGACCAGGGCCGTCGGGCTGGTCTTCCTCCCCGGCGCGATGACCGGGCTGATCCTCGCAGGCGTCCACCCGGTCGACGCCGTGCTGGTTCAGGCGGTGGTGATGTTCCTGGTGCTCGGCGCTGCCGCGACCAACGCCACCGTCATGGCGCTCGGCCTGCCGCCCCGGCTGTTCACCGCGGACCACCGCCCGATCTGGCTGGTGCGGACCACGGAGCACTGAGGGCCGGACCCGCAGACCGAGTGATCACCGCCGTCGTTGGCCGGCGGCGCCGGGGACGCGACGGTCACACGCGGGGCGCGTGGGGAACCATCGGCGTGCCGTGCAGGCGCTGGGCCAGCGCCTCGCGGAAGCGTCGCACGGCGATCTCGATGACGTGGTCGTGCCCCCACACCAGTAGCGGCCGGCAGAACCGGGCCGCCGCCCGCATCGCCGGCTTGCGCATCTCCACGTCCCACCGGATCTTGAGCTCACACCCGGCCGGATGGTCATCGAGCCAGACCTGCGCATCACCGTCGAGGTCGCCGCGCAGCCGGGCCCGGATGTTGCGCCCTGGATCGAC
>SLLJ01000130.1 GCA_007134165.1 Nitriliruptoraceae bacterium
CACCCGACCGACCCCCCACCCGACCGACCCCCGGCCCCGACTCAGCCGTCGCGACGCCCCCGCCCGCGGCGAACCTCGAGCCACCGGCCACCGACGGCGACCGCCGGCACGATGGCCGCGCCCGCCACCAGCGCGACCACCAGGTCCCAGCCCCGGATCACGGCGGCCCCCGCCCCGATCAGCACCCCGAAGGGGACCATCGCCAGCGGGATGCGTCGGCCACGCCCCTGCTCGGTGAGCGTGCGCTGGGTGAGGGTGGCGCCGATGGCACCAAGCGCGAGCAGCGCCAGCCCGACCGCCAGCACCAGCGGGTCCTGGGTCATGGCGCATCCTCCCGGGAGCGGCGTCCCGACCCCCGCCAGGGTACGCGTAGCCTGGCACGACCCCCTCCCCCCGGTTCGGGCCCAGCATCATGCTCAGTCGTGTGCTCGTCGAGCAGCCACTCGTCGCCCTGTTCCTCGTCCTGGCGGCGGGTACGGCGCTGGGTGCGGTCCGTTTCGGGGGGATCAGCGCCGGCCCGGCCGGTGCCCTGTTCGCCGGCCTGGCGCTGTCCGCGGTGCGGCCAGAGGTCGCCGAGGTGGTTCCGGCCCTGCTCGGCACCCTCGGGCTGACCCTGTTCGCCTACACCATCGGGCTGGCCGGCGGCCCGTCCTTCTTCTCCGGCCTGGCCCGCCATGCCCCGCTGATGGGCCTGGCCGCCCTGGCGATTCTCGCGGTCGCCGTGGTCGCGCACCTGGCCGGGGCCGCACTCGGGCTGGATGCCGGCGAGATCGCCGGGGTGTACGCCGGCGCCATGACCAACACCCCGGGGCTGGCCGCCGCGGTGACCGAGGTCGGCACCCCCGAGCCGGTGGTCGGCTACTCGCTGGCCTACCCCTACGGCGTGCTCGGGGTCATCGCCACGATCGTGCTCACCCAGCGCCTGGCCGCCTGGCGACCCAGCCGGGAGGACCGCGAACCACCGCAGCCCTCGGCCTACCTGACCATCGAGGTGACCCGGGCGGGACTGCCGCTGCTGGCCGAGCTGACCACGACCGAGGACGGGGCCACGCTGGTGTTCACCCGGGTGCGCCGCGCCGGACACGAGCGCACCCCAGAGGCGGAGCTGGCCCCCGAACCCGGCGACCTGCTGACGGTGGTCGGCCCCCGCGGTCCGCTGCAGCGCTTCGCCGAGCGGATCGGGCGGGTGGCCGACGACGACTTGCCGCTGGACCGCCATCAGGTCGACTTCGCCCGGATCGTGCTGTCCAACCGGCGCTACGCGGGAGCACGGGTGGCCGAGCTCGGCCTGGAGCGCTTCGAGGCCGTGGCCGGGTTCGTTCGCCGCGGCGACGTGGACCTGGTCGCCCGGCCGGACCTGGTAGTCGAGCTCGGCGACCGCATCCGGGTGGTCGCGCCCCGAGAGCGGCTGGACGAGGTCACCGCCGAGCTCGGCGACTCCGAACGGGCGGTGGTGGTCGCCGACCCGATCGGCTTCACCCTCGGCCTGCTGCTGGGGTTGGCGGTCGGCCTGATCCCGCTGCCGCTGCCGGGAACCACGCTGCAGCTGGGTACGGCCGCCGCACCGCTGCTGGTGGGGCTCGGTCTCGGACGGCTCGGACGCACCGGACCGGTCGTCTGGCAGCTGCCCTACGCCACCAACCAGAGCCTGCGCCAGCTCGGTGCGCTGCTGTTCCTCGGCACCGTCGGTCTCGGCGCCGGCCCGGACCTGGCCACCGCGTTGACCACGGCCCGCAGCCTGCGGCTGCTGGTGCTCGGCCTGCTGGTCACCACCCTGGCCGCCGTGGCGCTGGTCGCCATCGGCCGGTCCATGGGCCTGGGCGCTGCCCGGCTGGCCGGAACACTCGCCGGCGCCCAGAACCAGCCCGCGATCCTGTCCTTCGCGGTCGACCGCTTCGAGGGCGACGACCGCGTCAACCTGGCCTATGCCCTGCTGTTCCCACCGACCTTCGTGGCCAAGATCCTCGCTGCGCAGGTCCTGGCCGGCCTGTGAGGACCCCCATGCCCCCGTCGCTCCCCCGCCCCCACCGCCCGCCGCGAGTTGCCACGCTCGTCCTGCTGGCCGCCGTGGGCGCGGCGGCCGCACTCCTGGGCGGCTGCGGACCCGGGGGCGAGCCCGACCTGGTCGTCGGCCGCGCACAGGCCTCGGTCCCGATCGCCGGTGCCTCGCAGGTGGTGGTCGACGTCACCAACCACGGCGACGGCGACGACCGGCTGGTGGGCGCGGAGACCGACGTGGCGCTGGATGTCGAGCTGCACCTGACCGAGATCGCCGACGGCCGGGCCACCATGACCACGCTGCAGGAGATCGACGTGCCCGCCGGCGAGCGGGTCCGGTTCCGGCCCGGGGCGCTGCACCTGATGCTGGTGCTCCCGGACGAGACCGTGGTGGCAGGCGGTACCTTCGACCTGCGCCTGAGCTTCGCGCGCTCCGAGGACCTCACCGTCCCCGTGGAGGTGGTCGACCTGCTCGACCTGGTCGAGTCGGCCGACGCCGAGGACCTCGCGGACCCCGACGCCGGAGGCACCGACGCCGGATGACGACCCCCACCCCCTCCCACCTGCTCGCCCTGCTCGCGCTGCTGATGGCGCTGGCGGCCTCGGCCTGCGCGCCCTCGACCTCGACGGCGGCGGTGTCACGAGGGCTGGAAACCCAGCCCGACGGCTGGCGGGGGCTGCCGCTCGACGTCGAACGCACCATGCCCGACGTGACGCTGCTCGACACCGACGACCGCCCCGTCGAGCTCGCCGCACGCACCGCCGGCAGCCCGACGTTGCTGTTCTTCGGCTACACCTCCTGCCCCGACATCTGCCCGGTACACCTCTCGGCGATCGCCTCGGCGATGCGCGACGCCGGCGTGAGCACCAGCGACCTCGACGTGGTGTTCGTGTCGGTCGACCCCGAGCGCGACACCCCCGAGCGCATCGAGGAGTGGCTGAGCTACTTCGACCGCGGCTTCGTCGGGCTGCACGAGGACCTCGAGGTGGTCGAGGTGGCGCTGGCGGCCCTGGATCTGCCCGGACCCATCGTCGAGGGCCCGGATCCCCGCGGCGAAGGTGATCTCATCGGCCATCCGGCGCAGGTGATCGGGTTCGACGCCGAGGGCAACGCCCGGCGGGTGTGGCCCTTCGGCGCCCGACGGGCAGACTGGATCTCGGATCTGCCCCTGATCGTGGAGCAGTGGTCGTGAATGTCGCCTGGTGGTGCTCGTCGACCGGCCAGGTGTGGGCCTGGCGCTACACCCCGTTCCTGGGCGTGTGGGTGCTGGCCGGGGGGCTGATCGGCGGCTACGTGCTCGCCCACCGCCGCACCGGCCACGACCTCGACCCGATCCTGACCCGACGCTTCGTGCTCGGGGTGCTCGCGGTGGTGGTGGTCAGCGAGTGGCCGATCGGGGCGCTGGGCGCGGGCTACCTCGCCTCGGTCGGGATGCTGCGCTACCTCACCTACACGTTCGTGGCCGCACCACTGCTGGTGGCCTCGCTGCCGGGCTGGATGGTGCGCCGAGCCGCCCCGACGGACACGCGCCGGGGCCGGGCCCTGGCGTTCGCGACCGCCTGGCCGGTCGCGCTGCTGGCGTTCAACAGCGTGATGTTCGGCACGCACCTGCCGCCGATCGTGGACGGGCTGAAGGTCTACCAGGCCGGCTCCTTCGCGCTCGACCTGCTGTGGCTGGGTGCCGCGGTGCTGTGGTGGTGGCCGGCGGTGCGCCCCGACGACGAGCCCGGGACGATCCGCGAGCCGATCCGGGCCTTCTACCTGTTCGCCTCCTCGGTGCTGATGTTCGTGCCGGCGGCGTTCCTGACCTTCGCGCCGCTGCCGTTGTACGGGCTGTACGAACTCGCACCCCCGTTGTGGCTCGGCTTCGACCCGACCTCCGATCAGCAGACCGCCGGGATCATGATGAACGTCGGCGGTGGGCTGGTGCTGTGGGCGGTGATCACGGCACTGTTCTTCCGTTGGGCGACCAGCGAGCAGGCCGCGGACGCCAGCACGAAGCGCGCGCGCGACGACCGGGTACTGGCCCGCATCGAGGCGATGGCGACCGACGCGGGGGCCGATGACGACGACGCCCCGGATCCGCCCGTGCACGCAACGCCCATCTGAGGCGTCCGCGCGTCCAAGCAGGTGCCGGGGGCCGGATCGAGCCGCGGGGCTGAGCGCCGCCGCGGCCCGCCGGCCCGGGACCGCGTGGTCAGGGCCTACTCGGTCACGTGCACCGTGGCCGCGGCGCCGTCGGTCAGGTCGAGCTGCTCGAGATCACGGGCCATGCCCTGCTCGACCGCACGGATCAGCTGCGGACGCAGCTCGTTGGCGGGGATGATCGCGGTCACCGACCCGACCTGCTGCGCCCGTTGCACGCTGTGGATGCGGTCGAACTCGGTGGCCAGCTCCCCGAGCTTCTCGGAGCGCACCACGGCGGTGAGTGCGGCGAGCTCGGTGCGCAGGTGCGCCCGGGCCGCCCCCGACGTCCCCGCCGCCTCGGCCTCGAGCTCCTTGATGCGCTCGTCGGCGCGGGTGCGGCGGTTGACTTCGCCGGCGAACACCACCGCGGCCGCCGGCGCGCCGCCGATCACCGAGGCGTGCGCCCCCTCGACGGCGAGCGTCACGAGGTTGTCGTGGAGCTTCTGGCTGAACACCACGAACGCCCCGCCGTGGTACCGGCTGACCACGCAGAAGACGATCGGACCCTTGAAGTTGGTGACGGCCCGACCGATCTCGGCACCGAACTCCAGTTGGCGGCGGCGCATCGACTCCGGGGAGCCGTCGAAGCCCGACAGGTTGGCCAGCACCAGCAGCGGCCGTGAACCGCTGGCGGCGTTGACGGCCCGGGCGACCTTCCACGAGGACATCGGGAACAGCGTGCCCGAGGTCCACTGTTCGGGACCGTCGGCCGGAACGATGCCGCGGCGGGGAATGGCATGCGCCTCGAGCCCGATGGCACAGACCGGGATACCGCCGAGGTGGGCATCCCACACCGCCGCGGTGTCCCCGTCGGCGAGGTCGGCCCAGCGCTCCATGGGTTCGTGGTCGGCGTCGAGCACCGCCCGCATCACCGTGCGGATGTCGAAGGGCTTCTTGCGCCCAGGGTTGCGCTCGTCGTCGAAGACGTCGCCGACGGTGACGAACTCCATGCCTGGCACCCGGTGGGGGTGGGTGCGCACGTCACGGTCGGTCGGGTCCGAGGTCAGCGCCCGGCGGGGGAAGCGCTCGCCCGGCGCGACGTAGGCGTGCTGGTAGTGCGACAGCAGCACCCGGCAGGCGCCGGGCAGGTCCGGCGCCCAGTACTGCGCCTGACCGTTGGGACCCATGACCCGCTCGTAGCCGCCGATGCCGTAGTTGTCCTCGGCCGAGACGCTGCCCGAGAAGTCCAGCGCCTGCTTGCCGGTCAGCACCATCGCACTGTCGGGCGTCATGACCAGGATGCCGCGGGTGTGCATCAGCATCGTGGCCTCGGCGTTCCAGTAGGGCTGGGCGCCGACGTTGATGCCGGTGACGACCACGTTGATCTCGTGACCGGCCTGGGTGAACTCGATCAGCCGGCGCAGCACCGCACCGACCCCGTCCATGTTCTCGGTCCCGCTGTCCAGCGCGATCCGGGCACCAGCCGACAACGTGAACCATTCGGCGGGGATCCCCCGCTGCTCGGCGAGGTCGAGCGCGGCGCTGATGCGGTCGCACTCGGCCATGGTGATCGCCCCGAGCGCCCGGGTCGGGTCGCCGAGGATCACCACCCGGGTGATGCCCTCCGGGTAGCGGGCGGTGGTGTTGGTGACCAGCCCGACCACCACCCCGGCACGGTTCTGGCCAGGCGGGCGGTCCACCGGCACGAGTCGTCCGTGCTCGTCGAGGTCGTGTTCCTCGAAGTGGCCGCCGGTGCTCGCCGGGTGCACGCCGCGGGCGGTCAACAGCTTGACGAGTTCGTAGGGGTAGGGGGTGCCGCGCCGCCGGCTCTGCACGACCTTCTGGGCGTACTCGTCGAGGGCCACCAGGGGTTCGGCGGGCACGTCGGTCTCGACCACGCTGAAGCCGGTTCCCGACGAGCCGGTGAGTCCCAGGCTGCGCTCACGTACCTCGCCGGTGTCCGGGTGCGGACGCCAGCAGCTGACCTCGACCCGCTCGAGTCCGAGTCCGGTGACCGTAGGCGCGAGGTCGTTGGCCATCTCGTTGAGGACCTCGTCGGACACCTCGACGACGGGCCAGATGTGCAGCGTGATGCGGTTCCACACCGGCCGCTTGCGCATCGGGGTCGCGGCCAGCACCCGGCGCAGTTCGTCCAGCGCGCGGGTCAGCGCCCACTCGACCTCGACGAAGCTGCGGATGCGCCCCTCGTCGTCGATCCGTGGAGTGAGCGTGCGGACCTCGGCCACGGCGAACAGTCGCTCGTCCTTGGGGTTGGTCCAGGCGGTCCCGCGGAACAGGTAGATGCCGTCGGCCGAGGGCAGGCGGTGCAGGTCGAAGTTGGCGTAGCGCCACAGCTTGAGCCGGCGCGCCATCATCGGCTGCAGGCCGCGCAGCGAGCGGTCGTCGACCAACTGCCCGTCGTCGCCGGGATGGAAGGTGACGTGGTTGACGCGCGCGTCGGGCCCCGTGCTGCCCAGGCACGCGGAGGCCACGGTCGCGTGCCGCAGCCCCGGAACCCCGGCCAGCGGAGCCAGCGCCTCGCGGGCCCGCTCCGCGAAAGCGTCCTCGTCGCAGACGCCCTCGCAGGCGGTGCACACGTCGACCCGGACCCCGGCCGCCTCCGGCAGGCCATCGAGCACCCGGCGAACGCGGTCGGGGACCTCGCCGAGTTGGTCGAGCGTCGACCACACCGCCACGGTGTGGACCACACCCGGCTCCTCGTCGATCGAGGTCACCACGGTGTCTTCACCGACCTCGAGGGCGTGATCGACGGGCAGCCGGTAGTAGCGGCGGGTGAGCAACTCCAGCGCCAGCCCCGCCCAGGTCCCGGGGTCGTCGGCGACCCGGTTGAGCAGCAACGGCGCCAGCGGGGTCGGGTAGGAGACCACCGCATCCAGGTGGTGCGCGCGGGCAGCCTCGTCGAGCTCGGAGGCACGCAGCGCCTGGACATGGCCGTCGAGTTCGTCGTGGGCGGCGAGGCGCTTCTCCTCCACCGCGATGGCCTCGAAGAGCCGGTAGCGCACCTCACGGGCGAGATCGGCGACCTGCGGCTCGGTGCGCTGCGTGGCGGAGACCAGACGGTCGAGGACCATGCGGATGCGCTGGCGGCACTCCCGGTCGGTGTCCACTCCCTGGTCGTACCAGCGTTGCAGCGGGGCGACGACCACCGGGACCTGCTCGGCGCGGCGGGCCTGGGAGCGGAAGACCCAGTACAGCGCGTCGTCGAGGTCGCGGCTGCGGGCACGGGAAGTCACCCCGTAGCGTGCCAGCGCACGGTCGAGGTCGTCGAGGAAGCGCGCGGGCAGCCCCTCCCCACCGGTCTCGACCGAGCGCATGTAGGCGTGCAGGTGCTCCTGCGGGCTGCGGACCAGCAGCGGGTCCTCGACGATCTCCTCGGATTCGCGGTGGGAACGGAACAGGGCGCGCACGTCGGCGTAGGCGCCAAGTGCCCGGATCTCGTCCCCGAGCAGGTCGTCGCGGGCCGTGCCGAGCTCCCCGAGCTGCCGGGCCTGGTCGGTGGCCAGCCGCCGCGCCTGATCGGGGCCGATGTCGTAGCCGAGCACGAAGCGGCGCAGCGCATCCAGATCGCGCCGGCGCCGCTCGGCCGGGTCCTCGTCGATCGGCGGTGGCGCGGGGGTGAACTCCAGCCGGGTGGCGTCGGCGGGCTCCGGGGGGGCACCGAGCGGATCGAGTTCGACCAGGGGGGCGCCGGTGTCGACCTGCACGTTGGTGCCGGCGAGGACCCGGCGCACCCGCCCGGCGAACGGGGCGGGGACCGCGCGCTCCATCTTCATGCTCTCGAGCACGGCCACCGACTCGCCGGCGGCGACCTCGTCACCAGCCTGGGCGGACAACGACACGATCACGCCGGGGCTCGGCGAGCGCACCATGCCACCGTCACGCGCCCGCAACCGGTGCGGGACCCCGTCGAGCTCGACGAGGTAATCGCCACCCTGCACCGCTGAGACCACCGCCATCGACCGCTGCCCGAGCTCGACCCGGCTCTGGTAAGGGCTGAGCCGGGTGACCTGCAGCTCGACGCTGACCCCGTCGACCGTGAGCTCGTAGCGGCGCCGGCCGGTGCGGGCCACCTGCACGGCGTAGTCCCGGCCCCGGTGCACGAGCTCGACCGTGCGTCCGACGCCCGAGGCGGTGCGGGGCCGGCCCCGGCTCGCCGAGGCGAACAGCTGGGCGCGGTCGTAGCGTTGGGCAAGATCGTAGGCGTCCACCGCTGCCACCAGCAGGGCGAGGTCCGCGTGACGCACGCCGCTGAGCCCGCCGTTGTTGGCGACCCGGTCGAGCCAGCCGGTGTCGTAGGCGCCGGTGGCGACCTCGGTGCGCTCGAGCAGGTCGAGCAGGAAGCCCTTGCTGGTGGTCCCGCCGTCGAGCACGACCACGAGCTGGGTCAGCGCCAGGTGCAGCCGAACCCGTGCCTCCTCGCGGTCGCGGCCCCAGGCGACCAGCTCGGCCACGGTCGGGTCGGGGCCAGCGGCCAGGTCGCTGCCCTCGGTGATGCCCGTGTCCACGCGGATGCCAGGTCCCGAGGGCAACTGCAGCAGATCGACGCGGCCCGGGGACGGACTGAGCGCCGCCTCGGCGTCCTCGGCATTGAGCCGCACGGACATCGCATGCCCTCGGGTGGACGGCGGCGCCCCCTCGAGCCGGCCGCCCTCGGCGACGTGCAGTTGCAACTTGGCGACGTCGATGCCGTGGGTCATCTCCGTGATGCCGTGCCCGAGTGGGATCCCGGCACTGATGCGCAACAGGGCGAAGTCGTTGCGGTCGGGGGGCCGAACGAAGGTGACCGTGCCCCCGCCGGCGAACCCGGCCAGGGTCATCAACCTGGCGGCGACCGCCCGCAACCACCGGTCGTCGACGCCGGCGATGGCGCCACTCGAGGTCTCGACCAGCACCTTCTCGGTGCGGCGCTGCAGGGTGCCATCGTGGACGTCCACCGCCCAGGCGGTGCCGCGGTGGTCGGCGATCGTGAGCACCTCGAGGTGGCGCGGATAGCCCCCGGCCAACGAAGCGGGATCGGCCAACGGCACCCCCGCGTCGGCGGCCAGCGCCGCCAGACTGACCGGGTCGGTGATCCGGCGCAGCGTGTCACTCAAGGGACCGACCTTCAAGATGCCCAGCCGCTCACACAGATCGGCGAACTCCGGCAGTTGGGCCAGCGGTCCCCACCCGGCCCAGGCCGCGTCGGCGCCGCTGGCGGCCAGGGACGCTTCGATGCGTTCGAGGTCCGGGGGTCCGGCCCCGAGCGAGCCCACCCCCCCCGGCGCGGACGAAGGCCCGCCGAGGCTGACCGCCTCGTCAGCGGCGCGCACGACCAGGGCGTCGCGCTCGGCCTCGGTGTGCACCGCGATCAATCGCAGGTCGCGTCCATGCTCCCGGGCGTGCTCCCGGGCCGCGCGCACGAAGCGCATCGCCGGGGCGCCCCGGTTGACGATCGCGAGCCGGCTGATGGGGCGGGCATCCACGGTGAGCTCCCTGGTGGTGGGTTGTGACCCGCGCGGGCGGGCCGAGGGGTGGGACGACGTCGCGGGCGGGTCACCGAGGGGTCGGTGCCCGCCCGCGACGTGACGAGAGGTGGCGGCGGTCGTCCCCTCCCAAGGCCGACCGCCGCCCCCGGTCTCAGCGCATCGCCGCCGCGAGCGGGGCGAGCAGGTCGTCGGCAGGGCCGTCGGGCAGCACCACGGTGCGGTAGCCGATCAGGCGGAGCAGCACCTGACCTTCGGCATCCACCACCTCGGCGTCGGCACCGCCCTCGGTCGGTCGGACCACCGCGAAGCGCGCGGCGTGGACCTCGGGCTCTCCGCACAACTCGAGCCGAGCGAAGCCCTCAGGCAGGGCCATGCGGGCCGAGGTCCCGAGTTCGTGGACCCCGGCGACCTGGAAGCACAGCTCGAGCAGCCGGGGCAGGGTGGTGGTCGGTGCGTCGGCCGGGTGGTGGTTGTCGGGCAGTTCGGAGGCCATCGCCCCTACCACCTGGCCGTCGTCGCTCCAGGCGCTGGACAGCACCTGGTAGGCGGGACCGTGGAAGTAGATGCGGTAGATGTCCTCGGCGCCGACCGCGGCCTCGACCTCGGTGGCCGGAACCTCGGCGGACGCCGCCTGCGGTGGGGTGGGTGCGAGCACGACCCGGGCACGGGAGTGCTCGGTGACCTGCTCGGTGCCGTTGGCCAGCTCACGCCGACCCACCAGGCGGCACTCGGCGACGAGGGTGCCCTCGGGGCCCGGCGTGAGGCGTGCCGAGATCTCGGCCACGCGCGGCTCGTCGCGGAAGAGCTTGAAGGGCGCGGCGAACTCGACGTCCTCGACCGCCTGCACGTACCAGCGTGGCACCAGGGCGGCTGCGACCTCCGCGAAGCCCTCGACGTGCATCACGCCAGGCAGCACCGGGGTGCCGTCGATGCGGTGCTCGTCGAGGAACGGCTGGGAGGCCTCGAGCCGGGTGGCCACGACCAGCCCGTCGGCCAGAGATGCCCGCACCACGTCGCCGAACATCGGGCCGGGAGCGGCCAGCGACGCGGCGATCGCCTCCGGGTCGGCTCCGCTGGTCGGGTGCGGCTCGTCGACCATGATCCCGAGGCTGCCGGCGACCACGAACTCGCCACCGCTGCCCGCAGCCTGCAGCTCGTTGCGCACGATCGGCACGCCGATCTCGGGCGGCAGCATGTCGATGCCGGCGAACTCCATCATCTTCGGGATGGAGCCGCGGGTGGCCATGCCGATCCCGCCCCAGGCGGTCCAGTCCAGCGCCACGCCCCGGGTGTCGGGCCGCAGGGTGCGCAGCGACGAAACGGTCTTGCACAGCAGGTCGTTGGCGGCGCTGTAGTCGGTCTGCCCGCCGTTGCCGAACCGTCCGGCGATCGAGCTGAACACCACCAGCGCACCCAGCGGCGCGTCGCCGATGGCATCCAGCAGGTGGAACATGCCGTCGGCCTTGACGTCGAAGACCAAGTCGTACTCACGCTGCGGCTTGTCGGGCAGGAAGTGGCTGATCTCGAGCCCACCGGCGTGCAGCAGCACGTCGACCCGGCCCGACTCCTCCAGCACGTGGCGGATCGCGGCGTGCACGGCCTCACCGTCGGTGAGGTCGAGCGAGTGCCACACGACGCTGCCGCCGGCCGCCTCGATCGCCAGCACGGCGTCGAGGGCCGCGCGGGAGCGCTCGATGCGCGCCAGGGCCTGGTTGACCTTGGCGGGGGTGGCGCGCTCGCCGGTCTCGGCGATCCGGGCGGCGAGGTCCTTCTTGAGTCCGTCCTGGTCGTCGAGGAAGCGGGCGAGGTCCGAGTCGTCGCGGTCGGGTTCCGGGGTGAGATCCAGCAGGTGGTAACGACCGCCACCCGCCGTGCGGGCGAGGTCGGCGGTGATCGCACTGACGATGCTGCCGGCCGCGCCGGTGACCACGAACACGTCCTCGGCACCCAGCCCACGGTCGGGGTCGGGGGCGTCGTCACGTTCGGCCATGCCCACGCTGAAGCGCAGGCCGTCGGCGTACCCGACCTCGATCACCGACGGGTCGGCCAGCGTCTCGGCGATCAGGTGGCCGGCGATGGCGTCGGCCTGCGCCGCCACTTCGACGTCCACGACCTTGACGGTGGCGTCCTCGCGTTCACGCGCCAGCGCCTTGGTGAAGCCGCTGGTGCCGCCGCCGAGCACGTCCTGGGCGCCGGCGTCGTCGTAGCCGAAGCGGCCGCCGAGCCGGGTGGCGCTCACGAAGAACGCGCCCTCGCCGAGGTCCTCGTACAGGGCCCGGGCGGTGACCGCCAGCGACTTGACGCGACGGTGCAGCCCGTGCTTCCAGCCGCCGGCGTCGAGCTCGGCCAGCGGTGCGTGGTCGAGAGCCGCCATCGCGTAGACGCCGCTGATCGGGCCACCCTCCTGCCAGGCGGTCAGCTGCGCCTCCAGATCCTCGAGGCTGGGCGTGCCCTCGATCCACAGCACCTCAGCTCCGCGTTCGCGCAGACGGTCGGCCAGCGTGCCGGCGACCCCGCCCTCGTCGGGCAGGATCACCACGCGGGTGCCCTCGCCGAGGTGCGCACCGGTGGCCACGCTGTGCTCGATGGCCTGCCGTACCACCGCCACCGGTACCCGGCGCGGGAAACGCGCGTCGGTCGGATCGGCGGCGGCTGCTGCGGCGGCCGGCTCCTCCGCGGCGGTGGATGCTCCAGCAGCCTGAGGTGCACGGTCCTTCACGAAGCCGATCACGTGGGCCAGCGTCGGATAGTCGCGCAGCTTGAGCGAATCGTCCCGCTCGATGTCATAGGTCTCGCGCACCGCCACGAACAGCTCGGCCTGCTTGACCGTGTCCACCCCCAGATCCGCCTCCAGATCCAGATCCAGATCCAGCATCTCCGGCGGGTAGCCGGTCTGCTCGGCCACCAACTCCAGGATGCGGGCCTCGATCGGGTCGACGTCGTCGGCCGGGGCCGCAGCGGGGGCCGCAGGAGCCGCCGCCGGGGCCGGCGCGGCGAGCTCGGGCACCCGCTCCTTGACGAAGCCGATCACGTGGGCCAGCGTCGGATAGTCGCGCAGCTTGAGCGAATCGTCCCGCTCGATGTCATAGGTCTCGCGCACCGCCACGA
>SLLJ01000480.1 GCA_007134165.1 Nitriliruptoraceae bacterium
CCCCAGCCCGACCCGGCCCGCCGCAGGGACGGCCGCTACGCATGCTGCTCAGCGTCCCCCGCGAGCAGACGCGTCGCCTGGCGGCCGATCCGGCGGGACGGCGGGACGGCGGGCATTGCGTGCGGCCACTGGTTGGCTGCCACCGCCCGCAGCCGCCTATCGACCTCGAGGATCCACTCCTCGGACACTTCGCGCAGGTCACGATGGTGACGCAGAACGTCGCACGCATCGTGCGCGTCGGTCACGTTCGCGCAGCGGTGGCGGGTCTCGACGCCGACGGCCGGTTCCCCCGCCAGGTGCCGGCCGGCCTCCACGGGGCCTCGACGCCCCCACTGGCGGTGCACCGCTGCTGCGAACCAAGCGCGAAGAGGCGCTGCAGGCCACCGAGGCGGGGGAAGCCGCGGGTGCGGCCGGTGGCTGCCGGCAGGACCAGGGCATCGGATGCCGCGGGCAGGGCCGGCGCGGCCGGGGTCCAAACCCGGGGCAACGCGGGGCTCGTCGCTCTGTCGTCGAATCACTGGCTCGACTGACCGGTGCTGCGGCCCCGACCAGGCTCCGAGCGCCGGTGCCCTCAGCCGTCGATCGCCGCCAGGACCTCTTCGTCGAGGTCGAGGTTGGCGTAGACCTCCTGCACGTCGTCGTGATCATCGAGCAGGTCGAGCAGTCGCAGCACCTTCCTCGCCTCGGACGGGTCGGTGACCGGCACGGTGGAGGCAGGCACCATCGTCGAGCCCGACTCCACGACCGGCAGCCCCGCCTCCTGCAGCGCGGTGCGCAACTGCTGGGCGTCGGTGGCGTCACACCAGGCGACCAGCCGATCGCCGTCGACCTCGATGTCCTCCATCCCGGCGTCGAGCCCGACGAGCATCACCTCCTCCTCGTCGATGCCTGGCCCCTCGAGCACGACCTGCCCCCGCCGCGAGAACAGGAACGACACCGACCCGGGTTCGGCGAGGTTGCCTCCCGCCTTGGTGAACGCGCTGCGCATGTCCGAGGCGGTGCGGTTGCGGTTGTCGGTCAGACAGTCCACGAGCACCGCGATGCCGCCCGGTGCGTACCCCTCGTACTGCGCGGTCTCATAGGTGGTGGCTCCGTCGAGTTCGCCCGCCCCCCGCTTGCAGGCACGTTCGATGTTGTCCTTGGGCACCGAGGCGTCCTTGGCCTTCTGCACGGCCAGCCCCAGCGAGGCACTCTGCTCGGGGTCGGCGGTGCCCGCCCCGCGTGCGGCCACCTCGACCGCACGGATGAGCTTGGCGAACTCCTTGCCGCGTTTGGCGTCCTTGGCCGCCTTCTTGTGCTTGATCGTCGACCACTTGCTGTGCCCGGACATGCACGCCTCCGCAGATCGGTCCTGACGCGGTCTCGGCAGCGACGACGCGCCCGCGACCGGCAGCCTACCGTCCGCCCCTGACGCCCCGCCCGGCTACCCGGAGCCCGACTCTCGCCGCGTTCCGCGTCCTTGTCGCGGGCTTCGGGTTGCGGCCCGCGCCGCCCGCCAGCGCAGCACCGCCACGTGCACGCTCAGCGCCAGAACGAAGACCAGCGCGAAGCGCCAGGCGCCGCGGAGCAGCAGGGCGAGCACGAGGATCGGCCCGAGCCACGTCGTCAGCAGCGCCGCCACCCGGCGCCGCTCCCGGCGACCGGCCCGGCCAGCCCGTCCGCTCGGTTCGTCGCGCGTGGCCAGACGCACCGCGATCGCGATCGCGAGCGTGGCCAGCAGCAGCAGCGACGCCAGATCCGATCCCGGAACCAGGTCGGGCAGCTGCCAGGGGCCCGAGGTCCCGGTCAAGGACGCAGCGCCGCGTACCCGCGTTGGATCCGGGCGATCAGCGCCTCACGTTCGGTGTCGTCGTCGAGGAACGCCGCCCGGGCCGCCGCCAGGGTCAGCTGCTCGAGGTCGTCGAGCCCGACGCCGAACGCATCGCGAAGTGCAGCGAACTCGCTGGTCGCGCTGACCCCGCTCATCAGCCGATTGTCGGTGTTGACGGTGAGCACGAAACCGGCCTGCCGCAGCTGGTCGAAGGGGTGGCTGGCGACGTCGGGACTGACCCCGGTGTGCACGTTGGAGGTCGGACACACCTCCAGCGCGATGCCCTGCGCCAGCACCCGCCCCGCCGTCGGTCCGGGCAGGATCGTGTCGTTGTCCACCACCTCGACGTCCTCGATGATGCGTACGCCGTGGCCGAGCCGCTGCGCCCCCTGCGCGAGCGCGTCGGCCACCGAGGCGGGACCGTCGGCCTCACCGGCGTGCACCGTGACGTGCAGCCCGGCGGCGCGAGCCTGCGCGATGGCGTCGGCGAACCGGCTGGCCGGGAACCCGGCCTCTGGACCGGCCAGGTCGATGCCGACGACGCCGAGGTGGCGCGCCGCGGCGGCCGCCTCGAAAGCCTCGGCCGCCCGGTCGGCCTGCCGCATGCCGCACACCAGCTGGCGCACCGTGATGGTCGGTGGACCGGCGGCGAACCCGGCCGCGATGGCTTCGATGACCTCGGCCATGCTCAGCCCACCGGCGGTGGAGAGCTCGGGGGCGTAGCGCACCTCGGCGTAGACCACCCCGTCCGCATCGAGGTCCTCGGCGCACTCCCGGGCGACCCGTTCGAGGGCCTCGGGGGTCTGCAGCAGCGCGACCGTCTGGGCGAAGGCTTCGAGGTAGCGCTCGAGATCCGCGCCGCGCCCGCCCTGGTAGAACCACGCCGCGAGCTCGTCGAGGTCGGTGGTCGGCAGCTCGTGACCGATCTCCGTGGCGAGCTCGAGCACGGTCGCCGGACGCAGCCCGCCGTCGAGGTGGTCGTGGAGCAGGACCTTGGGAGCCCGGCGCAGCGTGTCCTCGTCGAGGCGGTCCGCTGCCGCGGGCCCGGTCGCGGGGGCGGTCGCGGTCGTCGCGTCGTGCTCGGTCGCGGTCGTCGCGTCGTGCTCGGTCGCGGTCGTCGCGTCGGGCTCGGGCATGTCGGCCTGCTCCTCGTGCATGGCGGCCCGCTCCGCGACGCGGCCGGATCGCGCCCCCACGCTACTGCCTGCCGGAGCCGTCCGGTCCCCCACCGACGCCGTCGGGGCCGTCGGGGCCGTCGCGGTCGTGACCATCGCGGTCGTGGCGGTCGTGGCGGCGCTCGTGTGGTGCCTCGACCTCGCCCGCCTCACCGGCCTCGTGGACGTCCCGGGCGTCAAGGGGCTCGCGTGCCTCACTCGCTGCCTCGGATTCACAAGCCTCGCGTGCCTCGCGCGCCTCGCGCCGCTCCCGGGCCGCGTCGGCCTCAGCCGCCCAGTGCGCCTGTCGGCGGCGGGCCGGCGCGCGCACCGCGACCTCGAAGACCCGTAACCCGACCAGGATCGCGA
>SLLJ01000198.1 GCA_007134165.1 Nitriliruptoraceae bacterium
CCCGGCGTCGCCCGGCTGGTCGACCCGGCGACCGGCGTGCACGTGACCGAACTCGACGGCGTCCCGGCCCCGGTCAGCCTCGAGGTCGACGACCTCACGCTGCTGGTGCTCGTGCCCGACCCGCCCCACCGCCCGGACCCGGACCCGGAGCCGGGCCTGCGCCCCGAACCTCCGCGGCTGGTCGCCCTCGACCCGGACGGACTGCCGCGCTGGCAGCACCCCACGACCATGGACGAGGCAGGCCGGTGCTGCCAGGCGCTGCTGCCCCATGCCGAGGGGGTGGCGCTGGTCGGCGTCGACGGAAGGATCACCGTGCACGACCTCGACACCGGCCGACCGCTCCCGCAGACCGAGCCCGCCCCGCTGCCCGGCCCGGTGCAGGCCCGCAGCGACCGGGTGCTGGTGACCGCGGCGGCCGGACCCGGGCAGCTGCCACCCTTCGGGATCCAGACGCTGACCCCCCGTCGGCAGCACACTCGGGTCGTATCCGAACGGGCCGTTCTGGTGTCGATCGAACCGCTGGTCGTGCTCGTGGACGAGGTACTGGTGGGCATCGACCCATGGCAGGGTCGGCTGCCCCCACCCGAGGCCCGGCGCGTGCGGCCCTGAAGCGTGGGCAACCCAGCCCACCCGCCGCGTCAGCCTGCCAGCGCCGACAGCTCGTCGTGGCGGCGCTCGAGTTCGGTGAGCGTGTCGACCAGTTCCTCGCGACGGGCACGCTCCTTGGCCACGACCGCCTCCGGCGCCTTGGCCAGAAACCCGTCGTTGGCGAGCTTGCCCTCGACGCGCACCAAGTCGCTGCGGGCCTTGTCGCGCAGCTTGGCCAGCCGGGCGAGCTCCGCACCGACGTCGATCAACCCGGCGAGGTCGACCTGGGCCCTGCCAGCAGGGAACACGATCGTGGAGGTCCCCGGACGCTCGTGCAGCGCGTCGGTGGTGACCACCGCCGACACTCCGGCCAGGGCGGCCACCAGCGGCGCGTGCTCGTCGATGAGCGCCCGACGGTCGCTTGCCACCACCAGCTCGAAGCGGGCGGAGGGCGCCACGCCGTTCTGGGAGCGGAAACGGTTGACCTCGGTGACCAGCTCGCGCAGCACGGCGAAGTCGGCCTCGGCCTGCTCGTCGATCAGGGCGGGGTCCGGCGCCGGCCAGTCCGCCACCATCAGCGAGTCGCGGCCGCCGGGCGCGCCGGTCAGCGCCCGCCACAGCGCCTCGGTCACGAACGGCATGACCGGGTGCAGCAGACGCAGCAGCCGGTCGGCGACGTTGGCGAGCACCTGCCGGGCGGTGGCCGCCGCCTCGGCGTCGCCGCCGCCGAGCCGGACCTTGACCGCCTCGACGTACCAGTCGGCGAGCTCGTCCCAGACGAAGTGGTACAGCGTGCGCGACACGGTGGCCCAGTCGTAGGCGTCGTAGGCCGCGTCGACCTCGAGGTGGATGCGCTGCAGGCGCGAGAGCAGCCAGCGGTCCTCGATCGCCAGCGCCGAACGGTCGGGCAGCGCACCGGGCCGCACCCCCTCCAGCCGGCTGAGCGCGAACCCGCCGACGTTCCACAGCTTGTTGGCGAAGCGCTTGGTGCCCTCGACCCATTCCTCGGCCAGCGGGACGTCGCTGCCCGGCGCGGCCGAGCGCAGCAGCGCCAGCCGGGTGGCGTCCGCCCCGTAGGTGTCGACCAGGTCGAGCGGGTCGATGACGTTGCCGAAGGACTTGGACATCTTCTTGCCGTGCTCGTCGCGCACCAGGCCATGGTTGTGCACCACGTGGAAGGGCACCTGCCCGGTGAACCACAGGCTGATCATCAGCATCCGGGACACCCAGAAGGTGTTGATGTCGTAGCCGGTGACCAGCACGGAGGTGGGGAACCAGGTGGCGAGCTCCGGGGTCTCATCAGGCCAGCCGAACACGCTGAAGGGCCACAGCTGGGAGGAGAACCAGGTGTCGAGCACGTCCTCGTCGCGCACCCAGCCGGGCTCGTCGACGTCCTCCCGGCTGACGCGCACCTGCCCGTCGGGCCCGTACCAGGCCGGGATGCGGTGCCCCCACCAGATCTGGCGCGAGATGCACCAGTCGTGCAGGTTGTCGAGCCAGTCGAGGAACGGCTTGGCGCGCGCGGCGGGCACGAACACGGTGCGTGCGTCACGCACCGCCTCAGCGGCCTTCTCGGCGAGCTGGCGCATGGCCACGAACCACTGCAACGAAAGGCGTGGCTCGACCACGGTGTGGCACCGCGAGCAGGTCCCCACCGCGTGCTCGTGACGTTCGACGCCGAGTAGCAGGCCAAACTCGTCGAGCGCCTGCTTGACCGCACGGCGGGCCACCAGCCGGTCCATCCCCGCGAAGCGCTCACCGACCACCTCGGTGGTGGTGGCGTGGTCGTCGAGGATGTCGATGACCTCGAGGTCGTGGCGCAGCGCCATCTCATGGTCGTTGGGGTCGTGGGCGGGGGTGATCTTGACCGCCCCCGAGCCGAACTCGGGGTCGACGTAGTCGTCGGCGATGATCGCGAAGGTGCGGTCCTGGAACGGGTGGCGCACCTCGCGA
Organism: Nitriliruptoraceae bacterium; assembly: GCA_007134165.1. Taxonomy (GTDB): domain Bacteria; phylum Actinomycetota; class Nitriliruptoria; order Nitriliruptorales; family Nitriliruptoraceae; genus SKJO01. The sequence continues at coordinate 2,542 of SLLJ01000198.1, forward strand.
CCCACCAGCGCGGCGTAGCGCTCGTCGTCGGGGTGCACGGCGATGGCGGTGTCACCGAGCATCGTCTCCGCCCGGGTGGTCGCCACCTCGATGCCTGCACGCCCGTCGGGATCGGGGCCGTCGACGAAGGGGTAGACGAACCGGGCGAGCTCACCGAGGGTGTCCTCGTGCTCCACCTCGATGTCCGACAGCGCGGTGTTGCACCGCGGGCACCAGTTGATCAGCCGCTGGCCGCGGTAGACCAGGCCCTGCTCATACAGCGCGACGAAGACCTCGCGCACGGCCCGGGAGCGCGGCTCGTCGAAGGTGAAGACCTCGCGCTGCCAGTCGGCGGAGGCGCCGAGCTTCTCGAGCTGGGTGAGGATCTGACCGCCGGAGGTCTCCTTCCACTGCCACACCCGGTCGAGGAAGGCCTCGCGACCCAGATCATGACGGTCGGTGCCCTCGGCCGCGAGCTGCTTCTCGACCACATTCTGGGTGGCGATGCCGGCGTGGTCGGTGCCGGGGATCCACACCGCGTTGCGCCCCCGCATGCGCTCCCGGCGGATGATGACGTCCTGGATGGTGTTGTCGAGCGCGTGACCGACGTGAAGCGACCCGGTCACGTTGGGCGGGGGGATCACGATCGAGAACGGCTCGCCGTGATCGTCGGGCTCGGCGTGGAACAGGCCAGCGGCGCGCCAGTCCTCGTAGAGGGCCGGCTCCACCGCCGCCGGGTCGTAGGCCTTGGGCAGCGCGGGGTCGCTCATGACGGGTCCAGGGGCGGGGGCGGGGGCGGGGGCGGAACGGG
>SLLJ01000402.1 GCA_007134165.1 Nitriliruptoraceae bacterium
ACCGCCATCGGCAGGGTGCGGGCCAGCAGCAGGCGCAGGTGTACGGACTCGTCCATCATGACCCCACGAAACGACGGTGGATGATCGCGGACAGCCGGCGCGTGATCACCGAGGGCACGACCTGCGCGCCGCCGGAGCTCAGCCGGTTGACCGCGCCGGGCACGCTCACCACCCGACCTGCGGCATAGTCGCGCAGCGCCACCTCGACGACCGTGTCGGCGTCCATGCGCGCCCCGCCGGGCACCGCGTCGGCGGCGACGTCGGCGACGGCCTGGAACTCGGTGTCGGTGAACCCGGGCGCGAGCAGCATCGCCCGCACCCCGGTGCCCCGCAGCTCCTCGTGCAGCGCCTCGGTGAACGAGCGCACGAACGCTTTGGTGGCGCCGTACACCGCGCCATACGGGTTGGGCTGGAACCCGGCCGTGGAGCCCACGTTGACGATGCCGCCCGCGCCGGCCTCGACCAGCCGCGGCAGCACCGCACGCGTCAGCCGGACCAGAGCCCGCACGTTGACGTCGACCAGGCCGGACTGCCGGTCGGCGTCCAGGGTGTCGAAACGCCCGTAGGCACCGAGCCCGGCGTTGTTGACCAGCAGGTCCACCGGCGCGTCCCGGGCTGCAAGGCGTGCCTCGATCCGGGCCAGGTCCTCGGGCACGCCGAGGTCGGCGGTGAGCACCTCGACGTCGACGTCGAGGTCGGCCGCGAGCGCCTCGAGCCGGTCGGCGCGCCGGGCGACGAGCACCAAGTCCACCCCGCGCGTGGCCAGCTGGTGGGCGAAGGAGGTCCCGATGCCGGCAGACGCGCCGGTCACCAGAGCACGGGACACACGGGCCATCACGGGCGAGCGCTCATGGCGATCTCCTGGGGCTAGCTGACGGTCACGGACGCGGTACGTGGCGCGACCTGACGCTGAGACTACCCAGCCGCTAGCGTCGCGACGAGTCGGAGGACGGAAGCCTCGATGGCGCAGCCCGATACGGGGCAGGTGGTGTGCCTGCTCGGCGTGGACGGCAATTCGCTCGGCCACCGCGCCTTCCATGCCGCCCGGGCCGAGGCCGCACCCGGCGAGGCGTTCGTCACCGGGGCGGTGGTGTCGATGCTGGCCTCGGTCTGGCCGCTGGGTCCGTATGCGGGGATCGTGGTCGGCTTCGACCACGAACACAACCGCCGCAAGGACGACCACCCCGACTACAAGGCGCACCGCGAGCCGCCCCACCCCGACCTGCCCGGCCACCTGCAGCGCCTGCGCGAGCACCTGGCGGCCTGTGGCTGGCTGGTCGCGGAACACGACGGCGCGGAGGCCGACGACGTGCTGGCGGCGGTGGCCGACGGCTGCGTGGCCCGGGGCTGGCGCTGCGACGTGCTCAGTTCGGACCGTGACCTGACCGCGCTGGTCGGCCCCGACGTGCGGCTGCTGCGGCCCCGGGCCCGCTTCGCGGACCTGTTGGTCGAGGACGAGTCGGCCGTGCGGAAGAGCTACGGCATCGAGCCCTGGCAGTACCCGGATCTGGCTGCCCTGCGTGGTGATCCCTCCGACGGGCTGAGTGGTGCACGCGGTATCGGAGAGAAGACCGCCGCACGCCTGCTGCGCGACCACGGCACGGTCACCGAGCTGTACGCGGCCCTGAACCGGCTGCCCCCACGGGTCGAGGCGGCCCTGCGTGAGGGACGTCAGCGTGTCGAGCGCAACCTCGAGGTGATGGCACCCATCCCGCACCTGCCCGTCGACGTCGAAGCGGCCTTCCACGCTGGCGTCGACATCGAGCGGGTCCAGGCGGTGCTCGAACCGCTCGGGCTCGGCGCCGCAGCGCGCCGATTGAGCCGGGCGTTGAGCGCCCCGCCGCTGCCTCCACGCGAGCACTGGCCACCAGAAGCGCCCAGCGAGCCCTTCGACACGTACACGCCTTCAGCGCCCGCCCAACCAACTCCCCCGCCGGCGCCGGTGACCGGCGAGCAGGTCGCCCTGTTCTGATGTCGCAGGCAACGGGTCCGGCGTCGGTCTGGCGTCGGTCCGGTGCTCGCCCTCAGCGCACGCCGACCCAGAGGCCGTCACGGGCGCGGGTCATCGCGACGTACAACTCACGGCGGAGCCGCTCCCACCGCTCACGTTCTGCTTCGTCACCCGGAGGCTCCCCGTCGCCGAGCTGATCGCACCGCACGTCGGGGAGCAGGACCTGCTTGAACTCCAGGCCCTTGGCACGCTTGATGGTGCCGACCTTGATCGCGTCGACCTCACGGCCGTCATACCGGTCGAGCATGACCACCTGGCTGCCGGCGCAGCGAAGCGCATCGGCGGCCCGCCTCGCGCCTGCCCGGCTGATGCACAGCACGCCGAGGTCACCGGGTCGTGTGGCGTGCTCCCGGAGCACCGATCGTGTCCGTTCGACCAGCTGCCGGTCACGTTCACCTGCGCTGCGTGCGCGCTGCACCACGGGTTCTGGTCCGGTCCGGACGACCGTGCGGGCAGCGTCGCCGCGGGAGATCACCCCTTCGATGTCGGCGAACTCGTCGCCGGCGACCATGCGGGAGGCGAAACCGAGGATCTGTGCGGTGTTGCGGTAGTTGACGTCGAGCACGACCCCGCGCCCGGCGATGCTGACGCCCGCCTCGGCGAGGGTGTAACCACCCGGGTAGATCGACTGCTGGCCGTCACCGATGAGGGTGAACCCGTCGGGTACGTCCTCTACCAGGGCATGCAGCATGCGGATCATCATGCAGGACAGGTCCTGGGCCTCGTCGACGATCACCCCGACGTACGGATCGTCGAGGCCGTGGCGTCGCAGCTCGGCCTCGGCCAGCAGGATGACATCGGCGTAGTCGTGGATCCCACGGTGGCGCAGCTCAGCGTCGTATGCGCGGTACAGCTCCCACACCGCACGACGCTGCTCGACGCCAAGTCGGCGGCGGCGCCCACGACGTTCGAGGTCCGCGTAGACCTCCCACCGGGTGATGCCACGGCCCTTGAGGAGGTAATCGATCTCCTCGCGCCAGTACGCCAGCCGCGGATCGGCCCTCTTCAGCGGGTTGGACGGGGGCAGCTCACGCCAGAGGGCCGCAATGGCCGCGTCCACCTGCTTCGGGTCCAGCTTGATCCTGACGCCTCGGGCCGTGAGCAGCCGGCGCGCGAACGCATGCACGCCGACGAACTCGATCCGGTCGGCGACATCCGGAGCCATGCGCTGAACCAACTGCTGCAGCACGTCGGGCAGCGTCCGCACGAAGGTGGTGACCAGCACGCGACCCCGACGAGTCCGCGCGAGATGTGCGGCACGGTGCAGTCCCACGACCGTCTTGCCCGTCCC
>SLLJ01000381.1 GCA_007134165.1 Nitriliruptoraceae bacterium
ATCAAGGACCGCTTGGAATCGCAGAGAGAGGGCATCTCCCAGATGCGATCATCGCACAATCCGACCCCCTCACCCCCGCGTCTATCGCGTAGGGCCGGTTATGCACATACCCCGGTTCTGATGCCATCTCACCTGTTTCGAGACTTCATCAGTGGTTCACTCGCGTTCGTCTTCATGGCTCACACCTGATCCGATCCGTTCCGGACCTTTTCCGCAACGCTCACCACCCCGGCTCTTGACTGACGCAGCATGCGGTGGTTTGAGACCTCCCCCTGCAGGGCGACCCCGGAGGACCTACCTCCATCTCTTGCGCAGTTACGCACACGGCGTACTGACGATCTCTCCATCGTCCTACCTTCCTGTGCTCGTGGCACACGTGCAATCAGGCTCATCAAGCAGGCCCGCGACCGCGCCGCCCAGATGGCCGGGGTCAATGACCTGCTGCGGCAGGTCTCGCCGGAACCCGGATGCCGTGACCAGCGCCGTCGTGCGTGTCAACGACACCGTGACCTCGACGACCCCGAACGAGCACCCCTGAACCGACACGAAGACCCGGCCACCACACCCCCCAACCCGGATCTTGCGACAGCCTGTCCTGCGCTGTTTCGCGCACCGATCAGGTCGGTGGGTTCCGTCGTTCGATGTCGGTTCCGCGGCGGGGTGCTGCGACCAGCGTTGCTGCTCGATCGCGGATGCCTGGTGGTCGGGTAGGCAGTCGGTCTGCAGCTTCTTCGAGCCGGGCGCCGTCGAGGAGGCGGGAGCCGTCGTTCGCCTGGTGTGTGAACAGGGCCTGGACGAATGCTCGGTCGTGCGGTCGGCCCGCCCCGAGTATGGCGGCGCAGAGGTCGTGGACCTCGGGGAAGTAGGCGCGGATCTCCACCTCGCCGTCATCATCTGCGACGAGGTGGAGCAGGCGTCCCTGCCAGCCGTCCGGGAACACGAGCTCGCTGAGTTCGACCCCGTCGGCGTAGTAGTTGTTCTCGCGGTGGAACAACGACATCTGTCCGATCGCACCCGTTATGGCCTGCGCGGCGCTGCCGTCGAGGTCGTGGAGTACGAGCACGTCTGCCTCGGTGGAGGCGAGTGCTGGCGAGGGAAGCTCGTGTTCGTGGTAGGTGCCCAGGATCGCTTGGCTGCCGACGATGATCACGTTGGTCGACCCGGCGATGCGCGCGGCAGCACGGGCGATGTGGAGGACCTCTTCACGCCGCACGTGCATCCTCCAGCAGGGCCTGTCGGGTGTCCTCGTCAAGGTCGACGACGTAGGCGAACGGGCTATCCGCCTTCAGTGGGCGAAGCGCTTCGGAGGTCGAGGTCAGGCCGGCGACACAGGCGAGCGGTCCCGCAGCGAGCAACGCCTTCCAGCCCTCGTAGGACGCTGATCGGCCCTCGAGGCGGGGGAGCTCCTCGCGGGCCCGCACCAGAAGCGTGGCATCCTCGAGGATCGCCTGCGCCTGGTGCTCACAGACAGCGTCGGTGAACCTCGCGGACACCGACCGAGTGGGCCGCACGTCCAGCTCGAAGCCGAACGCCTGCAGCAGGTGCTCGAGCGTGTCGCTGCGTGGGACCTTGCGACCGGTCTCGTATCGGGACAGGGCTGCAGCGTCCACGCCGCAGGCCGCGGCGGCCGCTCGTAGCGACAGCCCTCCTTCGGTTCGTAGGGCTCGCAGTAGCCGCCGGGTACGCACATCGACCTCCATGCCGATGTACGATGATACAACACCCTGGAGTTGGGGCGGGTAGGCTCGCCCGACGGCATGCGATCCGGCGTCGTCGGGCACCGTCGCACCCCCGGCCCGCAGCGCGCCGCAGGCGGTTCGACCACCTGCCCGGCGCGCCCGTCCTCGGGTGCGCGAAGGCAGACCAGGCCGCCGCCCTGGTCGCCGTGGCAGCTGAAGGCATGGACGTCACCGAGGTCACCGACCTCCTGCTCGACCTCGAGAGCCCGAGGGCCTCAGTGAAGCGTTGCACGTCGCCCCGCAGGCGCCGCGTGAACGTGAGTTGCCGCCGCGCCTCGGCGCGACGCCAGTTGCCGTCCGTAGCTACCGGTTGCCGAGCTGCACGGGTCTCGTCCGTACCGTCTGCCTCGGAACCGTTTCGAGGAGGGCCGGTCACATGGCAGCGCGACGCGTGCGGGCCAGACGGGGCAGCGGCAGCATCCAGCTGCGTGCCGGCCAGCTGCTCGCGCAGATCAGCCTCGGCCCGGACGCCTTCGGCCGACGCATCCGACGCGCCAAGAGCTTCGACAGCCGAACCCAGGCCGCGGCCTGCATCGCCACCCAGCAGCACGAGCATCACCAGCTCGCCGATCCGGTCACCGAGGACCGACTCGCCGACCATCTGCGCTGGTGGCTGGCCATCGAAGCACCCAAGGGCAAGCCCGGCCGCCGGCGACGAGCCTGCCACCGTGAACCGGATGCGCGAGACGCTGCGCTCGGCGCTGTCCACCGCCGTGCGCCAGGACCGACTGATCCACAACGTCGCCCGCTACGGCGGCGGCGTGGCTACCGCGCGACCACCCGTGGACCGGTTCACCGACCACGAGCTCGCACTGCTGCTCAAGGCCGCCCCCGACGAGCACTTCTTCCGGCTCGTGTTGCTGCTCGCCCGCACGGGCCTGCGGCCCGGGGAAGCGTGCGGGCTGCGCTGGCGCGACCTGAACCTGGTATCCGTGCCACCACGGCTGACGGCGGTGTGGCAGCTCGACCGGTGGGGCGAACTGGCCCACCCCAAGACGGCCGCATCACGACGCACCATCCCGCTGCGGGCCGAGGCCGCCGTCGAACTCGACAGATGGCGTCACCGTCAGCAGCAGCGGAGCACCCGCAGGTCCGACAACACCCGGGGCCTGGTCTTCACCACCCGCCGCGGACGCCCCATCGACCAACGCAACGCAGCGTGAGCCGTGCCTTGCACCGGGCACGCACCGCGGCCGGTGTGGAACATGGCAGCCTCACAACCTTCCGTTCCACCGTCGCCACCCAGCTCGCCGAAGCGGGCCTGCACCCGAGCAAGAGCCAAGCGTTCCTCGGCCACGCCCATGTGACGACCACGATGATCTACTACCCCGCAGTCGACCGCGTCGACGAGGTCGCTGACCTACTGCCAGACCTCGACGTATGACGGTCCGAAGTCGAGCGCACCACGTCTCCGACGCGTCAGGCATCAGTGGAGTTCGTGTGGACATCGATGCTGTTGCGTAGCGACCGTAACGGCCTGCGCGGTCACGACGAGTTTCCTCAGGGCTTGCGCCGGCGCCGGAGACCGGTACCGTTGCCTGAAGGCAACGCCTCCATC
>SLLJ01000057.1 GCA_007134165.1 Nitriliruptoraceae bacterium
CCGCCTCCGCCCAGCCCGAGGAAGCCCGTGACCAGCACCCTGTCGCAGGTGGCCAGTGCCCTGGCGCCATGTGAACCGCGCGGGGCGGACGTCACGCTGGTCGACGCCACCCACGACAGCCGGGCGGTGGTCCCCGGCGCGCTGTTCTGCGCGATACCGGGTGCGCGTGCTGACGGGCACGACCATGCCGGGCAGGCCTGCGAACGCGGTGCGTCGGCGCTGCTCGTCGAGCGGTGGCTCGACGTCGAACTGCCGCAGCTGCGGGTGCCTTCGGTGCGGGCCGCCGCGGGGCCTGCTGCCGCCGTCGTCCACGAACAACCGAGCCAGGCGCTGCGAGTGGTGGGCATCACCGGCACCAACGGCAAGACCACCACCGCCTACCTCCTCGAGGCGGCATTCGCGGCTGCCGGCAGGCATGCCGGGATCATCGGCACGGTCGAGACCCGCATCGATGGCGAGGCACAGCCCGGCGTGCGAACCACCCCCGAGGGACCCGACCTGCAGCGGCTGCTGGCCCGAATGCGGGATCGCGGCGTGGATCTGGTCGCGATGGAGGTCTCCTCCCACGGGCTGGCCATGCACCGAGTCGACGGGACACGCTTCGCGGTCGCGGTCTACACCAACCTCTCGCGTGACCACCTCGACTTCCACGGCACCATGGAGGCCTACCACGCGGCCAAGGCTCGATTGTTCACCCCAGCGCTGGCCGAGCAGGGCGTGGTCCTGCTCGACGGACCCTGGGCGCTGCGGCTGCTGGAGCGGGCCACGATCCCGGTGGTCACGGTGGGTCGCGGCCCCGGAGCCAACGGCGTGCCAGAACTCGTGTCAGACCTCGTGCCCGACGTCGTGCTCGCAGACGAGCGCGTCGACGTGCATGGCGGTCGCGCCCGGCTGCGTTCGGACCGCCTCGACCTCGACGTCGAGGTGGTGATCCGGCTACCGGGTCGATTCAACCTCGACAACGCCGCGCTCGCGCTCGTGGCCGCGGTGCAGGCCGGGCTGCCGATCGATGCGTCGCTGGCCGGGTTGGCGGCCTGCCCCGGAGCGCCGGGCCGACTCGAGCGGGTCGAAGCGGGGCAGCCCTACCCGGTGCTCGTCGACTATGCGCACACGCCCGATGCGGTGGCCAAGACCCTGGCCAGCGTGCGTGCCCTGCTGAAGCCTGCGGGCCGGCTCATCGTCGTGCTCGGCTGCGGCGGTGACCGCGATCGCGACAAGCGTGGCCCGATGGGCGCCGCGGCCGCCCAGGGAGCGGACCTGGCGGTGCTGACCTCGGACAACCCGCGCAGCGAGGATCCCCGCGCGATCCTCGACGCGGTCGTGGCCGGGGCCCGGGACGCGGTGGCGGTCGGCGCCGGCGCCCGTCTTCACGTCGAAATCGACCGGCGCACCGCCATTGGCCACGCGCTCGAGCGCGCCGAGCCCGAGGATGCGGTCGTGATCGCCGGCAAGGGCCACGAAGCCGTCCAGGAGCTCGCCGACCGAGTGGTGCCCTTCGACGACCGGGTGGTGGCCGCCGAGTGGCTCGCCGCCGCGGCGGGGGAGTGGGGGCGGCCGACATGATCCCGCTCACCTTGGCCGAGGTCCTCGATGCCGTCGACGGCCGTCTCAGCCTCCCGCAACCGCCGTCGGACACCCCGACCGCACGGCTCCTCGAGGCGGTCACCACCGACTCCCGGGAGGTGCCGCCGGCCCCCGCGCTGTTCGCCGCCCTGACCGGCGAGCACTTCGACGGCCACGACTACGCGGCGCAGGCCGTCGCCGTGGGCGCCGTGGCCGTGCTCGCCGAGCGACCACTGCCCGAACTCGACGTGCCCGTGATCGTCGTCGACGACACCCGTCGGGCGCTGCTCGCCCTCGGCGAACAGGTGCGCCGCCGGGTCAACCCGCTGACCGTGGCCGTCACCGGCTCGGTGGGCAAGACCACCGTCAAGGACCTCACCGCCGCGGCCGTGGGCGCCGGGCGCCGGGTGCACGCCGCCCGGGGCTCCTACAACAACGAGCTCGGCGTGCCGCTGACCCTGCTCGGGCTCACCGCCGACGTCGAGGTGCTGGTGGCCGAGGTCGGCGCCCGCCACGTCGGCGACATCGCGGCCCTGGCCCCGAGCGTGGCGCCCCAGGTGGCGATCGTCACCGCGGTGGCCGGGGTGCACCTCGAGGTGTTCGGGACCATCGAAGCGATCGCCCGGGCCAAGGCCGAACTGGTCGGTGCGCTCGACGCGCAGGGCACCGCCGTGCTCAACGCCGATGATCCCCGCGTCGCGGCGATGGCCGCGCGGGCGCCAGGGGCGGTGCTCCGGGTCGGACTCGACCATCCTCGGGGTGGACTCGACGTCAGCGCCGAGCGGGTCCGACTCGACGCGCAGGCCCGGCCCCGCGGCCTGGCGCACACGCCGTGGGGCGCGGTCGAACTCGCCGTTCCGATCGCCGGGCGCCACCAGCTGCGCAACGCGCTGTTCGCGCTGGCCGTCGCCGGCCACCTCGGAGTGGACCTGGGCGCGGCCGCTGCCGCGATCGCCGCCGCGCCGGTCAGTCCGTGGCGGGGCGAGGTCCGCCACGCGGGTGGGATCACCGTGCTCAACGACGCCTACAACGCCAACCCGCTGGCGGTGCGTGCCGCGCTCGACACCCTGGTCGCGCTCGACGGGTCGGGCCGACGCATCGCCGTGCTCGGAGTCATGGCGGAGCTCGGACCCACCGCCCCCGCCGAGCACGAGGCGGTGGGCCGCGCCTGCGCCGAGCTCGGCCTCGACCTGGTGATCGCCGTCGGCTCCGAGGCGGTGGGCATCGCCGCTGGCGCCCGGTCTGCCGGGCTCGAGGGGTCCGTGGTCGAGGTCGCCGACGCCACCGCGGCGCTCGAGCTGCTGCGCGGCGAGTTGCGCGCCGGCGACCGGGTGCTCGTCAAGGCCTCCCGGGTGGCCGGGCTCGAGCGCGTCGCGCTGGCGCTGGTCCCGGATGCCGCCCCCGACCCTGATGCCGCCCCCGACCCTGATGCCGCCGACTCCGTCGGGGCGGAGGTCCGGCCGTGATCGCGATCCTGATCGGCGGTACCGTCGGGCTGTTCGCCGCGCTGTGGGGCACACCGTTGGTGATCCGCTACTTCCGCCGGCGAGGGTTCGGCCAACCCATCCGTGACGAGGGCCCCGCAACCCACCTGGCCAAGGCCGGTACACCCACCATGGGGGGCACCGCGATCGTGCTCGCCGCTCTGCTCGCCTACGCCGTGTCCCACCTCGGCTCGGCGACCTTCAGCCCCACGGGGCTGTTGGTCATGGCCACCTTCGTGGC
>SLLJ01000410.1 GCA_007134165.1 Nitriliruptoraceae bacterium
CGATCCGGAGGACCGCCCATGATCGGCACCTACCCCTCCGAGGTCGTGCGCGTCGTGTGCGCGCTGCTCAGCCCGTTCATCGCGGTGTTCGGCCTGTACGTCATCGCCCACGGCCACTACGGACCCGGCGGTGGGTTCGCCGGCGGCGTGTTCGTCGCGGTCGGCGTGATCCTGCCACGGCTCACCCTGCCCGAGGAGGTCGCCTACCGGCTGTTCCCCGCGTCGCTCGCACCCCTGGTCGGCGGGCTCGGCATGCTGGCCTTCCTGCTCGTGGGCACGCTGCCGCTGCTGCTCGGGGGCAGCTTCCTCGACTACGGCGCGATCGAGATCGCCGGCATGGCCGAGGCCCGCGTGCGCTACCTCGGCATCCTGATCGTCGAGATCGCGGTCGGTCTCGCGGTGTTCGGCGCCATGGTGCTGATCTTCGACACGCTGACCGGCAGGAGCCCCTCGTGATCGAGCTGTTCCTCGACCGCTACGTCTACCTGCTCGTGCTGGTCCTGCTCGCCGTGGGGCTGTACGGGGTGCTGGTCAAGAACGACCTGGTCAAGAAGGTCATCGGTCTCACGGTTTTCTCCACGGCAATCTACGTCTTCTTCATCGAGGGCAGCCTGCAGCAGGGCGCGACCGCTCCCGTCATCGACGAGCGCGGTTCGGATCCGAGCCTCTACGTCGACCCGGTCCCCCACCTGCTGATCCTGACCGCCATCGTCGTGGGCGTCGGAGTGGTGGGCGTGGCACTGTCGCTGCTGGTGCGCATCTACCGGGCGCACGGCTCGCTCGACGAGTCGGTCGTGGCCGAGCGGCTCGCGGGCCGCCCCCATCCGACCCTGGCCCCACCGATCGAGCCCGAGACGCCGGCGTCCGCCTCCGACGACCCGCCGGGACCAGACGAGGACGATCGCCGTGGCTGAGGTCGGCAACCTTCCGGTCCTGCTGCTGCTTCCCCTGCTCGGCGGGGCGGTCCTGGCCGTCCTGGCGTCGTTGTGGAAGCCGCTGGCGGCCCAGGTGGTGGCGGTGCTCGCGACCGCGACCAGCCTGACCATGAGCGTGATCGGGCTGGTGCGTGTCGTCAGCGACGGTCCGATCTCCCACCACCTCGGCGGCTGGGCGCCACCGATCGGCATCGAGTACGTCCTCGACCCGCTGTCGGCCTACCTCGCGGTGATCATCGCCCTGGTCGGGTTGATGATCGCGGTGTACCCGACCAAGGTCGGCTTCGACCTCGAACCGCGCCGGGGCATCCCGCTGTACGCGCTGGTGCTGCTGCTGCTCACCGGGCTGATGGGCGTGGTGCTCAGCGGCGACCTGTTCCACCTGTTCGTGTTCATCGAGATCTACGCGCTGGCGACCTACCCGCTGGTGTCGCTGGGCGGGGATCGTGGCGTGTTCGCCAGCCTGCGCTACCTGCTGCTGGGCACCATCGGGTCGGGCACCTACCTGCTGGGCGTGGGCTTCCTCTACTTCTCGACCGGCACGCTCAACATGGCCGACATGGCCACCCAGTTGGTGCCGCTGGCCGACTCCCCCACGATCTTGGGGGCGCTGGCGCTGATCGTGATCGGCCTGGCGCTGAAGATGGCGTTGTTCCCGCTGCACGTGTGGCTGCCCGACGCCCACAGCTATTCGCCGCCGGCGGTGGCCGCGCTGCTGGCCGCCGTGCAGGTCAAGGCCGGCGCCTACGCGCTGCTGCGCATCCTCTACGACGTGTTCGGGCCGGCCTACCTCGGCGGTCAGGGGCTACCGGTGGCCGCGGCGCTGACCTGGTTCGGGGCGGCCGGGGTCGTGGTTGGCTCGGTGCTGGCCATCCGCCAGCGCGACCTCAAGCGGATGCTGGCCTACTCCACCGTCGCGCAGCTGGGCTACATCGGCGTGGGAATCGGGCTGGGCACGCCCCTGGCACTGGTCGGCGCGATGCTGCACGTGCTCAACCACGCGCTGATGAAGTCCGGGTTGTTCCTCGTCGCCGGGGGGATCATCCAGCAGACCGGCCTGAAGTCCATCCCCCGCTTCGCCGGGCTCGGACGGCAGATGCCGCTGACCATGGCCGGGTTCTCCATCGCCGCGCTGTCGATGGTGGGCATCCCACCGCTGGCCGGCTTCTGGTCCAAGTGGTACCTGGTGCTGGGCAGCATCGACGCGGGCGTGTGGGTGCTGGCCGTGGTCATCGGCACCTCGAGCCTGCTGACCGCGGTCTACTTCCTGCGGCTGTTCGAGCAGCTGTTCGTGCGCGCACCCGAGGAACAGGTTGTGCGCGACGCCGTCGAGCCCGGCCCCCGGATCGTTGGCACGGTGTGGGTGCTGGGCCTCGCGATCATCGCCGCGGGCGTGCTCAACGGCGTGCTCGTGGGCCGGGTGCTGATGCCGATCGCCGAGCGGATGGTGGGCTAACGGCGCTGCGGTTGGTCGCGCGGAGGTCGGACGGGCCGCAGTGACGGTCTGCTCGTCGACGGGACGTGTCCGCTGGCGGGTGGGCCTTCGCAACTCGCAGCTTCGCGTGGACGGGTCGCCCACCCGCGCCGACGCACGCTGCTCCCACGCAGCCTCGCACGAAGCGTTCAGGATCATGCCGGCGCCTGTGCTCTCGCCGGCGGCGCCGACCGGTAGCGCACGGGGCATACGCCGCTCTGGCCGGGCGGTGCCTGCTGCCCAACCGGAGCCGGAGGTGACCTCCCACGCCACCAGCAGCGGGCCTCTGTGCGGTTGACCGCGAGCATCCCCATGGTCGGAAGGCACCCCCAGCGCCTCGCCGATCGGCTCGCCGAGCGCCCCGCCGAGCGACTCCTGAGCGTGGCCGGCGTGTTGCGTGATGCCGCTGCCGATCAGCTCACCACCGCGGCGATCGTCGGCCTCGGCCGGGCGCACACGTCACTTGCCATGGTGCTGGTACTCGTGTCCTACCAACGGCAGCGATCCACCACCAGTTCGTCCACAGCCGGACCGGACCGTCACCCGTACCGTAGGCTCGAGGGCGGTAGCGTCCCCGTTCTCGCGCAGGAGGACCGCGGTGTCGGCGCCGGTAGCTGGCAGGCTGACCTACGACCACCTTGCCCGCTACCCCCAGGACGACCACCTCCGTCGCGAACTCATCGCCGGGGAACTCTACGTGTCGCCCTCACCGGTCGTCCGCCACCAGCGAAGCGTCAGCGTGATCATGGTGGCGCTGCACCGCCACACCGAGGCATATGGTGGACTGGCGCTGCCGGCCCCGATGAACGTCGTCTTCGCGGCCGACACGGTGGTCGAACCCTACATCGTCTTCCTCGGTCCCGACACGGCCG
>SLLJ01000206.1 GCA_007134165.1 Nitriliruptoraceae bacterium
GCCACCGTGCGGCTGGTCATCCCCGAGGACTCGCTGTTCACCGACCGGCGCGAGCCCGCCACCGCCTCGGTGCTGCTGCGCGCCAACCGGACGATGGACGTCGGCCAGGTCGAGGCGGTGACGCTGGTGGTCGCCTCCGCGGTCGAGGGGCTCGAGCCCGACCAGATCACCGTCGCCGACACCACCGGCGAGGTCCTGCATGCGCCGGGCGACGGCTCCACCGGCGGGGTCACCGACCGACAGCAGCGCCGCACCCGTGACTTCGAGAACGCGCTGGCCTCCGACCTCACCCAGCTGCTGCAGCGCGCCACCGACGCGCCGGCCTCCGTGGTCGTGCGTGCCACCCTCGACTTCGACGAACGCTCCACCGAGACCGAGGTCTTCGACGAGGGTGGCATCCCGCTGCGTGAGCAGACCTCCGACGAGAACTTCGAGGGGGTCGCGCCCGCGCCCGGCGGCATCGTCGGCGTGGACGGCGGTCCGCTGCCGCAGGCCGACGGCGCGGAGAACACCTACGAGCGGGCCGAGGCCACCCGCGAGTTCGGCGTGGACCGCACCATCACCCGCATCGTGCAGGCACCCGGCACCGTGCAGCGCCTGTCGGTCGCCGCAGTGGTCGACGAGGGCGCGATGATGGGCGACGCGGAGCTCGCCCAGCTCATCGCCGCCGCCGCCGGGGTCGTCGACGAACGCGGCGACCAGGTCGCCATCACCCGCGTGGTCACCCCGCCGCCGGCCGAGCTGCCCGCCGTCGACGAAGCCGAGGGACTGCTCGAGCTGATCCAGCAGATCGCGGCGGTCGTGGTGCTGCTGGTCATCGCCGTGGCCCTGTTCCTGATGAGCCGGCGCCGTAGCGGCGAGGCCGCCCCGGCCGCAGCCGGGACCAAGGTCGTGCCCGCCACGGTGCGTCCTGCAGCGCTTGCCGAGTCCGACGACGCCGAGCAGTCCGAGCCCAAGGCCGGTGTGAGGCACGAGGTCGCCGAACTCGTCGAGCGCCAACCTGAGGAGATCGCCGCCCTGCTGCGTGGGTGGCTGGCTGATCGGCGTGCGTCATGAGCGGCTCCCCCAAGGTCCTCAACCGTTCCCAGAAAGCCGCCGCGGTGCTGCTGTCGGTCGGCTCCGAGCGTGCCGCCAAGGTGCTCGCCCACCTCGGCGAGGAGGAGGTCGAGCAGCTCACCGTGGAGATCGCCACCCTCGGTGACCTCTCACGCCACCAGGTCGAGGGGGTGCTCGGCGAGTTCCACGACGAGGCGCTGGCACACGCCGAGCTGGTCAGCGGCGGCGAGAAGCCGGCCCGGGAGCTGATGCGTCGGCTGCGGGGCCCCGAGGCCGACGCGATCGTCGACCGGCTGCTGGCAACCACCCAGTCGACTCCGTTCCACTTCGTGCGGATGCACGAGCCCTCCGAGGTCCTGCAGCACCTGCGTGACGAGCATCCCCAGACCATCGCGTTGGTGCTCGCGCACCTGCCGCCCCGGCTCGGTGCGCGGCTGCTCAGCGGGCTCGCGCCCGACGTGCAGACCTCGGTCGCCACCCGCCTGGCGGCCCTTGAACGCGCCGCCCCGGAGGTGGTGCGCCGCGTCGAGGAGGCGCTGCGCGCGCGGCTGGGCGAGGTCCGGCCGCGCAGCGGCCGACGTGACGGTGTCAAGGAGCTCGCCCAGCTGCTCAACCAGGTCGACAACGCCACCGAACGCACCATCCTCGGGGAGCTCGAGGCCATGGACCCCGCGCTGGCCGAGCGCGTGCGGGCCCTGATGTTCCTCTTCGAGGACCTCATCACCGTCGACGACCGCTCCCTGCAGGAGCTCCTGCGCGCGATCGACACCCAGGTGCTCGCGGTGGCGATGAAGGGCACCTCGCCGGAGCTGCGCGAGGTCATCAACCGCAGCCTGTCCGCGCGGGCCCGGAGCTCGCTGGAGGAGGAGATGGATCTGATGGGTCCGGTCCGCATCCGTGAGGTCGAGGAGGCCCAGAACGAGGTCGTGCGCACCGTGCAGAGGATGGAGAAGGAAGGCGTCATCACGGTCTCCCGCGGCGGACAGGAGGAGTTCATTGCCTGAGGTTCTCCGCCTCGAGATCTCCGAGGACGTCGGTGCCCCGCTGGGCAGCCCGACGCCGGTGCTCGACCCGCCCACGGCCAGGCTCGTGGAGCAGGCGGCCGCCGACGCGCGCCGTCAGGGCCGCCGCGAAGGCGAGCGGACCGGACGCGCTGCCGCCGAACAGGCCGCCAAGGGTCTGCTCGACGCGGTGCGCAGCATCCAGGCCGAACTCGCCGACCAGCGCGCCGAGGCCGTGCGTGCCACGGCCGAGCTCGCGCAGCTGCTGGCCACCGCCGTGCTGGACGCCACCCCACCACCCGACGCGCTGGCGCTGCTCGACCGGGTGCGCGACACGATCGCCGGGCTCGATGACGACCACCTCGAGGTGCGCCTGAGCCGTGACGACCACGCCATGCTCACCGCCGATGAGTCGGTGTTCGCCGGCCAGCGCCTGACGCTGGTCCCCGACCGGACGCTCACGCCCGGCGAGGCCCGGATCGTGGGCACCTTCGGCGGCGCGGAGCTGACCCGCGCGGCGCTGCTGGCCGCCGCCATGGACGTGCTCGCGGGGGGTGCGACATGAGCGCCGGGCTGCTGCGCGCGGTCAGCCACGGGTCGGTCAGCCGGGTCGTGGGCACCGAGGTGGAGCTACGCGGCCTGCGCCTGGCCGTCGGCGACGCCGTCGATGTCGAGGTGCGGGGTGAGCGGCGGGTGGCCGAGGTGATCGCGGTGGCGGAGAACGCCACCCGCGCGTTGGTCATCGGCGACACCACCGGGATCTCCCGCGGCGACCGCGTCACCCCGCGGTTGGGCCCGCTGACCTCCCCGGTCGGTGACGCGCTGCTCGGGCGCATCGTGGATGCGCTGGGTAACCCACTGGACGGCGGCCCGCCGATCGATGCGCCGCAGGTCGCCATCGACGCGCCGGCCCCCGCCGCGCTGACTCGGCGGCGCATCGAGCAGCCGCTGGCCACCGGCGTGCGCCTGATCGACACCCTGTGCACGGTCGGCGCCGGGCAGCGACTCGGGCTGTTCGCCGGCTCCGGGGTCGGCAAGTCGACCCTGCTGGCGATGATGGTGCGCGGCACCACCGCGGATCGCTCGGTCATCGCGCTGGTGGGGGAGCGGGGCCGGGAGGTCCGGGAGTTCATCGAGGATGTGCTCGGTCAGGAGGGCCTGGCCCGCAGCGTGGTGGTCGTGTCCACCTCCGACGAGCCGGCGCTCAAGCGGCTGCGCGCGGC
>SLLJ01000403.1 GCA_007134165.1 Nitriliruptoraceae bacterium
CCGCAGCGCGATGGTGCAGCGGGCCGCACCGGCGTGGCGGATCACGTTCGTCACGGCCTCCCGTACGACCAGCGACAGGGCGGTCTCTGCGGTCGGCGCCGGATCGAACGCGTCATCCCGGTCAAGCTCGACGGCGACGCCCGCCGCGGTGAGGCTACGTCGGGCGGTGTCGAGCTCCTCCTCGAGCCGGACCTCACGCCAGCCCCGCACCACCGCACGCAGCTCGTCCAGGGCAAGGCGCGACGCACGTTCGATCTCGCCGACCTCATGCACGGCACGCTCGCTGTCGGCGCTGACCAGGCGGCGGGCCAGCTGCGCACGGACGATGATCTCGGTCAAGGACTGTCCCAGCACGTCGTGCAGGTCCCGGGCAAGGCGCTCGCGCTCCGCCGCGGTGGCCAGCTGCCCGATGCGCGCGTTGTCAACGCGCAGACGTTGCGCCTCCCGCTGCTGCTCTGCCTCCTCGATCACGGTCATCCCGACCAACCAGATGAACACGATCGGCGCGGCGAACACGAGCAGGGCGAAGGGAAGCGGAACGGGAGCCAGCACCCCCATCACCGCCGTGAGCAGTGACAGGCCCACGAACCAGCGCCACGCGGTGCGTCGCGGCTCGTAGGCCCCGACGAAGGATGCGGCGAAGACCAGCAGCACGGTCGCCCCGCCGTTGAACCAGAACACCACCACGGCCAGCAGCACCGTGAGGGGCGCGCCCAGCCGCCGCAGCCGACCCGGTCGGGCGTGGACAGCGACGTAGAGCGGTATGAAGGCGAGCACCGTCGCCCCCGTCACGACCCACTCCACGGCCCCCGCCGCCGGGTCGAACGCCGGTTGGAACACCAGGATGCTCAGGTACCCGAGGTACCACAGTTGGGCGTTGAGTCGCGACGGCGAGGTGGTGTCGCCGTCGCGTCGCAGGTCGCAGGTCGCGCTCATCGGGCGTGACGGTAGGCGAGCGTCGCCGCCCCGGCACCCAGCGCCGCGAAGGTGAGCAGTGCGACAACGTGGTCGAGGCCGACCCGACCGTCCATCTGCGCAAGCGCGAGCTGCGCCAGGTGGTAGGTCGGAAGCCACGGGGCAACCTGCTGCACCCCGTCTGGCAGCATCTCGAGCGGCATCCACAACCCCGACGCGACCGCGGAGGGGATGAAGAGCGCCATCAGCACGGCGGTGGCTCCGTTCGGTGACGTAAGCAACCCGACAGTCAGCCCGACGAGGGCGAAGGGCACGCCGCCGATCAGCAACGCGCCCATCAGCCGGGCCCAAACCACCGCGTCGAGGTGGAGCGTGCCGGTCGCGGCGCTGATCGCGGTCATCGCGAGCAGCACCACCAGTGCGTGCGGGACGGCCGCCAGGACCTTGGCGGCCAGGGTGACCGGCAGGGGGGTCGCCGACACGCGCTTGACCCGCAGCCATCCACGGTCGCGGTCCTCGGCGATGCCGATACCCGGGGTCAGCAGGCACACGCCGACCACCCCGAAGGTGCCGAAGGTGGCCAGCATCGCGGTGCCGACCGTCACGACACCGTCGGTCTCCGCGCCCCACAGCCCCACGAACAGCGCGAAGAACCCGACCGGCATCGCCGCGGAGAAGAACAGGGTCGTCGGGTCGCGGAGGACCGCCCGCAGCTCCTCGGCGACCTCGTTGCGCACCACCCGGAGTGCGCGCCAGTGGGGGCGGCCGGTGGTCGGGAGCTCCTCGGGTGCGATCAGGGGCTTCATCGGGCGACCTCCGTTTTCGTCGTGTCACGTGTCGGTGCGGTGCGCGGTCCGCTGATGGCCAGCACGGCCTGCTCGAGGCCGGCGGACTCGACCCGGAGCTCGGCGAGGTCGGGGTCGGCGGCCAGAAGCGCGCGGACCAGCGACTCGGGCCGGGTGGTGGTCACCACGAGGCGTCGATCGGCGTCCTGACGGGCGTCGACGGTCCCGTCGACCGCCAGGACGTCACCGGGCGTGCAGCAGGTCCGCGCCGACACGACCCGGTCGGGCAACCGTGAGACGAGCCGCTGCGGCGTGTCCGCGGCGACGACCCGCCCCTGCGCGAGCACCACGACGCGATCGGCGACCGCAGCGGCCTCGTCGACCTGGTGGGTCGTCAGCAGGACCCCGGCACCCCGGTCGCGGCGCCCCGCCAGACGCTCCCAGAAGTCCCGTCGGGCCCCGGCGTCCAACCCGTTGGTGGGCTCGTCGAGGACGAGCAGGGCCGGATCGGCGACCAGCGCCATTGCCAGCTGCAGCCGCTGCTGCTGACCGCCGGACAGCTTCGTCACCCGCCGCCGGCCAAGCTCGGTCAGGCCGACCTCGGCCAGCACCTGACTGTCCGACGCCGGCGGAGCACCGGCACGGATCGCCGCCCCGCGCACCACCTCTCCGACCTTGAGCAACCGCGGCACCCCGCTGCGCTGCTGCATCACGCCCAGGCTCCGCCGGGTCGTGGCACGCGCCGGATCCTGACCAGCAACCCTGACCCTGCCCCCCTGGCAACGTCTGAGCCCGGTGACGAGGTCGACCAGCGTGGTCTTGCCCGCCCCGTTCGGGCCGAGCAACGCCACACACTCGCCGCCAGCGACCCGCAGGTCGACGCCGTCAAGCGCCACCGTCGACCCGTAACGGTGCTGCACTGCCTCGACCTCCAGCACGGCGTCCATGTGCCACCTCCTGATCCGTGCACTCCGAGCACGGGCGATCGGTGGGCACAGCATCGACCGTCACGGCCGGACGCGGTAGTGCAGCGACGCACCTCGAGGACCTGACATCTGTCACGACGGGGGGTCGGCCCTTGCCACCCACCTGCCAGTGTGGTTCACTACCTTAGTAATGAACCAGTGAGCCCAGCGGTACGGACGGGAGGCGGCGGGTGTTCGACGAACGCAGCCCCATCTACCGGCAGATCGCCGACCGCATCCGCAGCGAGGTCCTCAGCGGTGCGCTCGAGGAGGACGAGCAGGTGATGTCGACCACGCAGTACGCCACCCACTTCCGCATCAACCCGGCGACGGCCGCGAAGGCCTTCGCGCAACTCGTGGACGAAGGGGTGCTCTACAAGCGCCGGGGGGTCGGCATGTTCGTCGCCCCCGGCGCCCGAGAGGTCCTGCGCCGGGCGCACCGGGCCCGGTTCTTCGACGAGGTGGTGGAGCCCATGATCGACCACGCGGTGACGATCGGCGTCGACCTCGAGGTCCTCGTGACCACACGTCTGGGGCCGACCCGCAGCGACACCGGGTACGGGGAACTCGACCACCAGCACCAGCGCCGCGCAGACGACCTCG
>SLLJ01000393.1 GCA_007134165.1 Nitriliruptoraceae bacterium
CACAGGCGTTCCCGGCACCCCAGGACCACCGGCACCCAAGGACCTGGTCAGGTAAGCGCCACCCCTGGGCCGTAGGCGTCGGCGAGACGTGCCGGCGCCAGGACCTCGGTGGCCGGGCCACAGGCCACGGGCCGTCCAGCCAGCAGCACCACCTGATCGGCCAGCGCGGCCACCTCGAGGTCGTGGGTGGCCGCGACCACGACGGCGCCGCGCTCGCGCTCCTCGGCCACGGCCGCCCGGATCAGTTGATCGCTGCCGGCGTCCACGCCGGTGTGGACCTCGTCGAGCAGCAGCAACGGCGCACGCTGGGCCAGCGCCCGGGCGGTCAGCACCCGCTGTCGCTGACCGCCGGAGAGCTCGGCGAGCTGCCGGGTGGCCAGCGACGCCACCTCGACCTGTTGCATCGCCCGGTCGACGGCATCGCGGTCCTCGGTGCGGAACCGTCGGAGCAGTCCGCGGTGGGCATAGCGGCCCATGGCGACGACCTCGGCCACGGTCAACGGCAACCCCGCGTCCAGCGGGGTGGACTGGAACACCATCGCCACCGCCTGCCGAGGGAGACGTCCCCCCGCGAACCTCACCGCCCCGGTCCGAACGGGCAGCAGGCCGGCGAGCACCTGCAGCAGGGTCGACTTGCCTGACCCGTTGGGTCCCACCAGCGCGGTGAGGGTCCCGGCCTCGAGCGCGACGTGGTCGACCTGCAGCACGACCGGTCCGGTGTCGTAGCGCACCGTGACGCCCTCGACGGTGACCCGGCTCATCGGCTCAGCCCTTCAGCGATGCGGCGGGCGTTGTCCCGCATCATCTGCTCGTAGGTCTCGGCTCCCTCACCTTCCGGGGACAGTGACTCGGTCCACAGCGACACCACCTCGACGTCGATCGATGCTTCGCCCGCCAGGGCATCGACCAGCTGCGTCGGCGAGCTCGCGTCGGCGAACAGGGTGGGGACACCCGCACGCTCGATCGCCTCGACCAGGTCGGCGAGGTCCGCGGCGCTGGGGCTGGCCAGGGTCGCCCCACCGGGGATCACCGCCCCGATGACCGTGAAGTCGTAACGCTCCGCGAAGTACCCGAAGACGTGGTGGTTGGTGACCAGGTTGCGCCGGTCGGGCGGTACCACCTCGAGGATCTGCTCGACGTCGCGGTCGAGCTGCTCGAGCTGCTCGCGCGCGGCTGCAACCCGCTCGTCGAGCTCGACAAGGGTCGTGGCGTCGAACTCCACCACCTCGGTCAGGCGCTGCACGACCAGCTCGGGCACCACGACCATGCGGCGCACGTCCGTGAACACGTGCGGGTCGAGCATGGTGAGGTCGTCGTCCAGGCCGATGTCGCCATAGGGGATCGGGTCGACCAGCGGGGCGATCTCGAGCACCTCGATGCCGTCGGCAGCCGCCGCCTCGACGATCGGCAGGACGTTCTCCTCCATGTTCAGGCCGTTGACGACGATGAGATCGGCGTCGTTGAGCTGCTCGGCAGCGCTCGCCGACAGCTCGAAGGAGTGCGGGTCGACCCCGCGGGGCATGACGTCGACGACTTCGACCACGTCGCCGATCGCGGTGTCGACGATGTCGGCCAGCAGGTTCATGGTGACCACGACCAACGCCGCCTCGCTACCGGCGTCCTCGCCGGCCGCGTCGGTCGCATCGCTGGTGTCGGTCTCGTCGGCCGCGGTGTCGCCGGAGGAGGGGTCGCCGCCGGCCGCCAGCTCGTCGCCACCGCTGCAGGCGGTGAGCAGGAGGAGCACGGCGGCCAGCATCCCCGCGCGAAGCGAGATCACTGGGGCCACCCGCCGAGGTAGGCGAGGTTGGCCGGGGCGCCACCCAGCTCCATCGTGCGCGCCAGGCGCAGCCCGTCGTTGGTGGCGAACTCGTGCACGACCCCCTCGCTCGGCGACGGCACGTAGGCGCGGTCGCGGCCGCCGACGAGGTTGAAGCGCGGGGCGTCGTCGCCGTCGTCGATGGTCACCGGTTCGTCGCTGGAGGCCACCAGCTCCCCGGTCGCCGGGTCGAACAGGTGCAGGATGCCGTCCACGGTGAGCACCAGCACGTTGCCATCGTCGTCGACCGTCGAACGGGTCGCGGTCGGGGCCGGCAACTCGACGGCGGTCAGCTCACCGGCATCGGCATCGGCGAACACCAGCGTGTCCCCACGGCTCGACACGAACACGTCACTGTCGTCCACGGCGCGCACGTACCCCAGGCGGAAGTCCTCACCGAGCTCGTCGGGATAGAAGAGCTCACGGTGGTGGGCGTGGTCGCCGTGGGCCTCGAGGAACAGCAGGCGGTCCGAGCAGGCGAACGCGGCCCAGTCCCCGCCATTCACCTCGCCGTGCAGCCCGGGGCACGCGAAGGTGCCGACCTGCTCGCCCTCGTGCAGCACCCACACCTCGTCGGCCAGGCCACCCTCCTGCCCCTCGGAAGGACCGGAGATCACCACCAGTTCAGGGCTGAGCAGCACCGCGCCGCCGTGGTGCGGGGCACCGGTCTCGACCACGTCACCGTCGAGCCGCTCCTCCTCGACGAGCAGATCCTCCTCGATCAGGAACGCCGAGCCGACGTCGTCGCCGAAGATGACGAACTGCCCGAAGTCGGCCGTGACGTGGATCGGCGTGCCGGTGTCCAGGCTCGCATCCAGCAGTCGGGGTTCGCGCACGTAGTAGTGCGCGTGGTCACCGTGATCGACGGCCCAGCTGCCCGCGTCGAGGAACGCGACGGTGTCCCCCGCGGTCTGCACCGCCGCCACCACCCGGTGCTCACTGCCGCGGTACAGGGCAGCGCCGGGCGCGGCCACCTCGAAGGAGTCGAGCACCTGCTCGGTCGCCAGGTCCACCACGTGCACCACCGGGTCGACGGCATCGGCGACCACGAGCCGCAGCTGCGGATCCGGCACCTCCTCGACGTCCTCGGCAGGTTCCTCGCTGTCCGCTTCGGCGTGGTCGTCGGCGGTCGAGTCGGCGTGGCCGTCGGACTCCTCGGGCTCCTCGGCCACGTCGTCCTCTGGTTCCTCGGCCGCCTCGCTTCCAGGCTCCTCGACCACTGCCTCGTCGTCGATGACTGCGTCGTCGGGATCCTCGGCATCCCCACACGCGGCCAGCAGCAGCGCTACGGCGGCCGCGACCGTGGTGGCGGTGCTCAACCGGCGTCGTGCGCGCACGATGTCTCCTGTCGTCGTTCCGTCGTTGACCGTTCTTGCGAATAGGAAGCATTCCTATAATTAGGCGCACCTTACCCAGCCCGCGGGGCAGGTGCCAACCCGGGGTCCGGG
>SLLJ01000269.1 GCA_007134165.1 Nitriliruptoraceae bacterium
GCGCCGAACCGCTGTTCCTCGAGCGGCTGGTGGAACGGGCGATCGCGACCGGGGCGCGGGTCACCCCGCTCGAACCCGACGCGGCGGCGCACCTCGACGAGCACGAGGGCGTCGGCGCGTTGCTGCGCTGGTGATGCCCACCGTCCACCGGACCCGGCCAGGTGAACGGGGTCGGACGTGGACGCGGGGGTAGCGTCGGAGGTTGACGAGGAGGGCCCCGATGGCTGACCCGCAACGGCTGCGCGCTGAGCTCGACGTGATCCTCGAGTTGCACGAGTCCGGTGAGATCGAGCAGGCGCTCGAGCGCTGCGAAACCCTGGCCGAACGGACCGCGGATGTGGCCGCGGACGCCGATCCCGTCCAGCGGGAGACCGCATTCGCCGCGCGCTTCGAGCGCGCGCTGCTGCTCACCGAGCTCGGGGAGCTCGACGTCGCGGCGCAGGCCTACGAGCAGGCGGCCGGCGTCCCGGTCGACGACACCGATCCCGACCAGCGGCACGAGACCGCGATGGCGATGCTCAACCGCGGCATCTGCCTCGACGCGGTCGAGGAGCACGAGGCGGCCCTGCAGGCCTACGAGCAACTGATCGCCCGGTTCGCCGACGCCGAGGATCCCGTCACCCGCGACCAGGTGGTGCGCGGCCGGGTCAACCGCGCCGCTGCGCTGCTCGCGCTGGAGCGTCCCGCAGCAGCGATCGACGCCGTCGAGCAGATCGAGGCGGGCCTGTCACGGCACGACGCGCTCGACACCGAGCAACTGGTGCTCGCGCGTCGCATCGCCGCGGCCGCCACCGACACGTTGCAGGATCCGCAGGCCGCCGTGGCGGTCCTCGACGGGCTCGAGCCGCTCACCGATGACGACCCGGCGGTCCGGGTCCAGGTGATCGCGGCCCGCCTCGAGCAGGCCGACCTGCTCGCCGGGGACACGGCCGCCGCCACCGACCGGCTGGCCGAGGTACTGGCCCGCTACGAGGAGGATCCGGATCCGGCCGTGCAGGAGGCGTTGGCTGCGGTACGCGAGCGGCTCAGCGACCTGCGTGTGTCCGACGCCCCGTGAGCGCCGGGTTCTCGTCGTCCAGCATCACCAGCAGATCGCCGCGGGCCCGCGACACCCGGGAGCGGATCGTGCCCACCGGCACCTGGCAGGTGTCAGCTGCCTCGGCGTAGGACAGCCCCAGCACCTGGGTCAGCACGAACGCCTCGCGGCGTTCGGGGCGCAGCGCGGCGAGCAGCCCCCTCAGCGCCAGCGGCCCGGCGGGATCCGCCTCGACGGCAGGTGGGGGGTCGGGCAGCGCTCGGCGACGTTGACGCCGCCGGATCTCGTCCGCGGCGGTCCGCCGGGCGATCGCCAGCAGCCAGGTCCGGGCGCTGGCCTCCCCTCGGAACCCGGGTGCGGCCGAGAGCGCGCGCAGGAAGACCTCCTGGGTGAGATCGTCCGCGCTGGCCGGGTCGACCAGATGCGCGACGAAGCGCCACACGTCGGGCTGGGCCCGGCGAATGAAGGCGGTCAGCGCCGCACGATCGCCCTGCGCTGCAGCCTGCAGCAGGGGCGTGAGCTCGTCCATCGATCCCCCCGGATCCGAGACCGCTCAGGGTAGGGTCACCGTGCCGGGTTCCCCGCATCGGCCCCGTTCGTCGCCGGTCCGGACAACGACCCGCAGACTCCGGGAACCAACCGGCGGGCCAGCGCGACTGCCTGTCCAGCGCGACCGCCTGCCCAGAGCGCAACCGGCCCGCGCCGGGCCCGGGAGGAGCCGCCCATGGACGATCGCTGCGAGCCGGTCCGCGAGACGTTGTCGGCCTGGCTGGACGGCGAGGACGGCGTCATCTCGCAGGCGGTGGCCACCCGCCACCTCGAGGTCTGTGCGGACTGCCGTCGGTACGAGGTGGCCGTGGCCGGCGCCCAGCGGCGGCTGCGGCTGCGGCCCGCGCTGGTCGTGCCCGACCTGACCGAGCCGATCGTGGTGGCCGACGCCGCCCGGCGCCAGCGCGAGCTGCGGGCCCGGGCGGCCCGGGGGCTGGTGAGCCTGGTCGGTCTGGCGCAGCTCGTGCTCGCGGTCCCGCTGCTGATCGGCCTCGTCGAGCCCGAACTGCACCTGGCCCGTCACCTCGGGGCGC
The DNA here is from genome assembly GCA_007134165.1 of Nitriliruptoraceae bacterium. Taxonomy (GTDB): domain Bacteria; phylum Actinomycetota; class Nitriliruptoria; order Nitriliruptorales; family Nitriliruptoraceae; genus SKJO01. The sequence continues at coordinate 2,119 of SLLJ01000269.1, forward strand.
TGGAGCTCGGGCTCGGCGTCGGTCTGCTGGTGGCGGCCCTGCAGCCGCGGCGAGCCGCCGGGGTGCTGCCGATCGCGGCGGTCGTCGCCACGGTGTCGGTGGTGAGCGCCGCCCTGGAGATCCAGCGCGGGCACACGACCCTGCTCGCCGAGAGCGTCCACCTGCTCGAGGTGGCCGCGGTCCTCGGGCTGTGGCTGCTGGTCCGGGCGGTGCGGGCCGGCGGCCGACGGCCGGCGTGGCCTGCCGCTGCGGCGCCCACGTGAGGTTGGCCACCCCCGGAGGCAGGATCGACCGCAGCATCCGTGGGGTGCTGCCGGTACCCGCGCTGCCGGTCGTCGTGCTGCTGGTGGTCGCGCTCTGGCTGGCGACGGCGCTGCCGGCGTCGGCGCATGCGAGCCTGCTCGGGGCCGACCCGCCCGACGGGGCCCACCTCGAGGTCGCCCCCTCGGCCGTCACCCTGCGCTTCGACGAACCGGTCGGCCTGCTCGACGACGCGCTGCGGGTGTTCGACGCCGAGGCAGTGCGTGTCGACACCGGGGTGCTCGATCGGACCGACGAGCGGACCGTGGCGGTCGGGCTCCCCTCCGACCTGCCCGACGGCGGGTACGTGGTCAGCTACCGGGTGCGATCGGTCGACAGCCACCCCGTGCGTGGGGTGCTGCGGTTCACCGTCGGGGACGCCGTAGCGATCGACGACGAGCGGCTCGCCGACCTCGACCTCGGCCCTGGATCCGACCTCGGCGTGGAGCACACCGCCCGGTTCCTGCGTGGGGTGGTCTCCCTGCTCGCGCTGCTGGCCGCTGGCATGGCGCTGCTCGCCCCCGTGCTGGCCCCCACCGACGCCGAGCAGCGCCGGGTCCGCCGCACCCTGGTGGCGCTGGCAGGTGCTGCCGCCGGGGTGACCCTGCTCGCGCTGGTTGCGCAGTCCGCCGCGCTGGCCGGAGTGCCGCTGGGTGGGGTGCTCGTGCCCGAGCGGCTGCGCGACGGACTGACGACCAGCGCGGGGCTCGGCGCGGTGGTGCGTGCGGTCGCCTTCGGGCTGCTCGCCGCCACTGCGGTGCGGGGTTGGCCGGCCGGCTGGTGGTCACGGCTGGCGGTGCTGCTCGCACTGGTCGGGGTGGGCTCCTTCGCGCTCGATGGGCATCAGCGCTCGGTCGCCCCCGTCACGCTGTCGATGGCCGCCGATGTCGTGCACCTCACCGCGGCGGCCGTGTGGCTCGGAGGGCTGGCCCTGCTCGCGGGCCTGCTGCGTGGACACCGCCAGGACCAGGACCCGGTCGGGGCGGCCCACGCGATCCGGCGGTTCGGGGACCTGGCCCTGCTCGCGGTGCTCGCGGTCGCGGTCAGCGGCACCGTGATGGCGGTCGTGCTGCTCGGTGAGGCGGCCGCCCTGACCACGACCACCTACGGCCGGCTGCTGCTTACCAAGGTCGGCGTCGTCGCGGTGGTACTGGCCGTGGCCGGGGTGAACCGGCGCTGGCTGGTTCCCCGGGTGGTGGCCTCGCCCGGACCCGCCGCGTGGCGTTCCCTGCGGCGCACCGTGTCGGTCGAGGTGGCGCTGCTGACGGTCGTGGCGCTGCTCACCGGGGTGCTGGTGACCGAACCGGCGCCTGCCGCGGGCGGTGGCAACTCCGAGCCGGTCGCGGTCAGCCTGCCGTTGACCGACGACCTCGAGGTCGATCTGGTGGTGGAGCCGGCCCGCGGCGGGGCACGCACGATCCATGCCTACGTGGTGGATCGCACCGGCCAGCCCAGCAGCGAGGTCGAGGATCTGCGCCTCGAGTTCACCTTCGTGCCCGAGGGCATCGGCCCCCTGCGCCTGACCCCGATGCCGGCGGGCACCGGCCACTGGCTGGCCGCCACCGACGAGCTGACCTTCGCCGGCGCCTGGCAGGTACGGGTGGTCGCCGGTCTGGACCGCTTCACCGAACTCTCCGTCGACACCGTCATCGAGGTGGATCCGTGACCCGATCCCTGCCCGCCCTGGTGCTGCTGATCGTCCTGCTCACCGGCGCGCCCGCCTGGGCGCACCCGTTCGTGCGCGGCGGTGAGCTCCCGGTCGACAGCCTGGTGACCATCACCCTGGCGATGGCCCACGGCTGCGGCTCCGAGGTCGCCGGCGAGGGGGCGGTGACCACCGAGGTCGCCGTCGAGGTGCCCGACTGGCTGCGCATCGTCGAGGTGCCCGAGCCCGACGGCTGGCAGGTCGCGCTCGAAGGCCTGTCCGACGACGTCGAGGTGGTGGTGTTCACCGACGCCGGCGCCGAGCAGCCCGCCCCCGACCTCGACCTCGAGGTGGTCGCCACCGGCACCCCCGGCGAGGTCGTCTACCTGCGGGTCAGCCAGGCCTGCGACGACGACGGCTACCGGTGGATCGGGACGCCCGACGAACCGGCCGAGCACCCCGCGGTCAGAGTGACCCTCACCGAGCCCGATCCGCAGTCGCCTCCACCCCCGCCACCCGAGCCTGCGCCCGAGCCTGAGCCGGATCCTGCGCCCGAGCCGGACCCTGAGCCCGAGCCGGACCCTGAGCCTGAGCCCGAGCCGGACCCTGAGCCTGCGCCCGAGCCGGACCCTGAGCCTGCGCCCGAGCCGGACCCTGAGCCGGGGGTGGAGATGGCGACCGAGGATCTCGCGGACGACGGCGGGACCGGTGTGGGCCCCGTGCTGCTGGGGGTGGTCGCCGTGCTCGTGCTGCTGGGTGTCGGGACCCTGCTCGTCGCCCGCCGCCGGAGCGCTCCCACCGCTTGAATCCGCGTGGGTCAGTCGACGGCGGCGATCGATGCACCCTCGGCCTCGGGTTCGGGTTCTGGTTCTGGTTCGGGTTCGGGCTCGGGCTCGGGTTCGGGCTCGGGTTCTGGTTCGGGTTCTGGTTCGGGCTCTGGCTGCGGTTCGACACAGCGCGGGTCGTCGAGCGTCAGGCTGGGGTCCCACGGGCAGGGTTCGGGCACCTCCTCGGGTCCGAGACTGACCACGATGGTCACCATCGAGCCGAGCGGGACCAGCGCACCGGGCTCCGGGTCCTGGCGGATCACGAAGCCCTCGGCCACGACCTCACTGAAGGCGGTCTGGATCCGGACCTCGAGTCCCTGGTCCTCGAGTCGGCTGACCGCCTCCTCCTGGGAGCGGTTGACCACGGCACGCACCGACACCAGTTCCTCGCCCGAGGAGAGCACCAGGTCCACCCGGGTCCCGGCTGCCACCGTCTCGCCCGCCGGCGGGTCGGTGCGCAGTACTCGGCCCTCCGGGATCTCGGCGCTCGACTCGGTCGTGATGCGGCCGACCGACAGTCCGGCGCGGTCGAGCGCCACACGGGCATCGGACTCGGTGAGTCCTTCGATGTCGGGCACGGAGGTCTCCTCCGGGCCGGCGGAGACGACCAGATCCACCACCGTTCCCTCGGGCTGGAGCTCGTTGGGACCGGGACGCTGGCTGATCACCCGGCCCTCGTCGACCTCGTCGGAGGCGAGCTGCTGGACCTCACCGACCACGAACCCACGCTCGATCAGGATGCTCTCAGCGAACTCCAGCGGCTGGTTGACCACGTCGGGTACGGCCAGGCGAGCGGCTTCGTCGGTGTCGAACAGCCCGGCGACGAACCAGGCCGCCGCTACCACCGACAGGATCGCCAGTACGGTGAGCAGCCCGTAGGCCAGCCCCCGTCGGCGCTGCTCCTGTCCGTGGGTGCGCACCGCACGAGTCGGCACGGCTGGCTGCAGCAGCGCGGTCTCCTCGGCGCTGAGCACCGGAGGTGCGGTCACCACCTCGCCCAGCCGGGCGCTGAGCAGGTCCTCGCGCATCTCGGTGGCCGAGCGGTACCGGTTGGTCGGGTTCTTCGCCAGGGCCCGCATCGTGACCGCCTCGGCGGCGGGGGAGATGGCGTCGCTCCAGTCGCGGGGTGGGCGAGGGGGCTCCTGCACGTGCTGGTAGGCGACGGTCACCGGTGAGTCCCCGATGAACGGCTGCCGACCCGTCAGCATCTCGTAGAGCACCACGCCCAACGAGTAGAGGTCACTGCGGGCATCGAGGTCCTGACCCTGTGCCTGCTCGGGCGAGAGGTAGGCGGCCGTGCCCAGCACCGCCGCGGTGCGGGTGACGGTCTCCTTGTCCAGTGCCCGGGCGATGCCGAAGTCGGTGACCTTGACCGTCCCCTCTTCGGCCAGCAGGATGTTGCCGGGCTTGATGTCACGGTGGATGAGCTTGCGGTCGTGGGCGTACTGCAGCGCCGCACAGACCTCGGCGGCGACCTCCAGCGAGCGGTCCTCGGTCAGCCCGCCGGTCTCGATCACCTGCTGCAACGACCGGCCCTCCACCAGCTCCATGACGATGTAGGGCTGCCCGGACGGCGTGGCGGCGCCGGGGGCCGCGTCGAGGTCCGTGCCGGTGTCGTACACCGCGACGATGTTGGGATGGTTGAGCCGGGCGACGTGACGGGCCTCGTCGTGGAAGCGCTGCACGAACGCCTCGTCGTCTCGGAAGCGATCGAGCAGGATCTTGACCGCGACCTCCCGGTCCAGCGACCGGTCGACGGCGGCGTAGACCTCCGCCATTCCGCCGCGACCGATCAGCTGGCGCAGCTCGTAGCGCGAACTGAGCACGCGTCCTGCGCTCACGAGGGTCTCCGGAGGTCTGGTCGGCAACGGGGGAGGCTACCAACGGCTGGGGTCGGAACCGGGGGACGGCAACGTCGAGGGGGGTTCATGCGTCGGCTCCGAGCAGGGCGACCAGCACCTGGCGCGCGACCGGGCCGGCAGCCCGGCCCCCGGTCGCGCCCTCGCCGGCATCCGGGATCACCACCGCGATCGCGATCCGGTCCTCGGCGAAGCCGACGAACCAGACATCGGGGGTGGCACCCCGCTGTGCGGTGCCGGTCTTGCCGCCGACCCGAACTCCGTCGATCTGGGCGGCCCCGCCGGTTCCGCGCTCCACGGCCTCGACCATCATCTGCTGGAGTTGTGCGGCGGTCCGTGGCGACACCGCCCGTCCGTCGAGCAGCCCTTCGGTCCACCGGCCCGAGTCGGGACCGCTCAGCTGGCGGCCGGAGGGATCGCGGATGCGCGCGACGACGTGCGGTCGCAGCAGCTCCCCGCCGTTGGCGACCGCGCTGGCGACCAGGGCCATCTGCATCGGCGTGGCGCGCACGTCGCGCTGCCCGATGGCGGACTGGGCGGTCGCGGGCGGGTCGAGCTCTTGGGGGATGCGGCTGACCGCCACGTCGAGTTCGTAGGGCGGTGGCCGGTTGAACCCGAACGCTTCGGCCTGCTCGATCAGCGCACGGTCGCCGAGTTCCACCCCGAGACGGGCGAACACCGGGTTGCACGAGAAGCGGAAGGCATCCTGCATCGAGATGCTGCCGCCTCGCCCGCAGGGACTTCCCGGCAGGTTGCCGATGTTGGCGGTGGTCTGCGGCACGTCGTAGACGGCCTCGTCGGGGAACGGGCTGCTCGGATCCAGCCCGCTCTCCAGGGCGACGGCCGCGGTGATGATCTTGAAGGCCGAGCCCGGCGGGTAGGTCTCACGGATCGCGCGGTCGACCAGCGGCTGCCGGTCGTCGTCGCGCAGCTGGTCCCAGGCTTCACTGATCTCGGCCGTGGAGTGGCTGGACAGTGGGTTGGGGTCGAAGGTCGGGTTGGCGTAGCTGACCAGCACCGCTCCGGTCACCGGGTCGAGCGCCACCACCGCCCCTTCACGTCCGGCCAGCGCGTCGCGTGCCGCCTCCTGTCCGGCCTGGGAGATGGTCAACTCGACGGCGTTGCCGGGCTGGCCGCGGGCCCCGAACAGCTCGCCGAGGTTCTGGGCCACCACCTCGGTGGGTTGGCCGGTGAGCTGCTCGTTGAGCGCCGCCTCGAGGCCGGAGCGCTGCAGCACGATGGAGTAGTACCCGGTCAGGTGGGCGAACAGCGGCCCCTCGGGGTAGGTGCGCAGGAAGCGCAGCTCGCCGTCGGTCTGGATGCTGCGCGCGATGGCGCGTTCGTCGACGATGATCGGGCCACGTTCGATCTGGTACTCCCGCACGATCAGCCGCCGGTTGGAAGGGTGGGTGGCCAGGTCATCGGCCTGCACCAACGCGATCAGGTTGAGGTTGACGAACAGGGCTCCGAACAGCAGCAGCATGAGGCCGGACAGCCGACCGATCCGGGTGCTCATGTGCCACCTCGGTGGTGACGGCGACGTCCGAGCACGGCTTGGCGCGAGTCGTCGCTGATGCGCAGCAGCAGGCCGACGATGAGGTAGTTGGTGAGCAGCGACGACCCGCCGTAGGACACGAACGGCAGGGTGATCCCGGTGAGGGGCACCAGCCGGGTCAGTCCACCGATGATGACGAAGGTCTGCAGCGCGAGGATCGTGGTCAGCCCGGTGGCCAGCAGGGTGGAGAACTCGTCGCGGGCGGTCAGCGCGATCTTGTAGCCGCGCACCACCACCAGCAGGTACAGCAGCAGAAGCGCGCTGGATCCGAGCAGCCCGAGTTCCTCGCCGATGACCACGAAGATCGCGTCGGTCGCGGAGAACGGCACGTCCTGAGGGCGGCCGAAGCCGAGCCCCGTGCCGGTCAGGCCCCCGGTACCCAGCGCGAACAGGCTCTGGGCCAGTTGGTAGCCCTCGTCGGTGACCCGACTCCATGGGTCCAGCCAGATCGCCACCCGGACCCGCACGTGTCCGAACATCTGGTAGGCCAGGTAGGCGCCTCCGGCGAAGGTCACGGCCCCGAGGGCCGGGTAGGCCAGACGTCCCGTGGCCACGTACAGCATCGCGAGGAACGCCCCGAAGAACAGCAGCGCCGATCCCAGGTCACGCAGCCCCGCCAGGATCACCAGCGCCATGCCGGTGGCCAGCAGCACCGGTGCGAGGTGGCGAGCTGCCGGCAGCAGCAGGGGTCCGATGCGCTGGTTGGCGACCGACAGCAGCGCGCGTTTGCGTTCGAGGTAGCCGGCGAGGAACACCATCATGGTGATCTTGGCGACCTCGCCGGGCTGGAAGCGCATCCCGAACAGGTCGATCCACAGCTGCGCGCCGTTGATGATGCCGGCGGTGATGCCCGGTACGAGCGGCAGCAGCAGCAGCCCGATGGTCGCGAACCCGAACGTGTACTGGTAGCGCCCGAGGCTGCGCACGTCGCGGAGGAAGAGCAGCACCGCACAAAGAACGCCGACCGAAACCGCGGTCCACACCGTTTGGTTGGGCGCCAGTTCGCTGCCCGTGGCCAGGTCCACCCGGCGCACGAACACCAGCCCGAGTCCGTTGAGCAGGATCGCGACCGGCAGCAGCACCGGGTCCGCGTGGGGCGCGCCGGTGCGTACCGTCAGGTGCGCGACCAGTGCGATCGCGGCCAGCGAGACCCCGGTCACCAGCGCGGTCGCGCTCAGCCCCGGCTGCCGCGACCACCCCAGCAGCAACCCGGCACCGACCGTCAGCGCCACCGCAAAGACCAGCAGCCGCGCCTCCCGTCCCCGCGGATGGGCGGCAGCCCGCGACGTCGCCGCGTCAGCGCTCACCCGGGCAGATCCTCGGACTCGTCGTCCTCGATCTCCTCGGCGTCCGGGGCCGAATCCGGGTCGGACACGTCGCGGTCTTCCTCGACGTCGTCGGCTTCGAGCGCGCTGAGGGGGGCGTTGTCGATGATCCGTCGCGCATCGGCCAGGTTGATGGCCGGGACCCCGCTCTCCAGCGTCGGCGCGTACCAGTCCTGCACCTCGTCGACCGTCATGTTCGAGCGTTCCACGATCCACGACAGTTGGATCGGACCGACCGAGGTGTCGATGCCGCGGTAGACCACGAGTTGCTCCCCGTCGAGCCCGACGAAGTACTGCTGGGAGAGCAGGAACCACCCGACACCTGCGGCGATCGCGACCAGCACCCCCACGCCGATCGCCGCCGCGGTCAGGCGCCGCATCGCCCGGGCCGCCTTGACCGTGCCACGTTCGGTGTCCGTTTCGGCGCCGTCGAGTCCGGGCGTGCCGACCGACCCGAGCCGCCCCGCCCAGTCGGTGTCGTCCCGGTCGACCCGCGAGGAGATCGTGATCGTCGGGTGGGTCCGCCGGGTGGTCGGCGACTCGCCGCCTGCCGCATCGGGGTCGTAGCGCAGCACCACCACGGTGATGTTGTCGGGCCCGCCACCGTCATTGGCGCGCTCGATGAGCCGGGCCACCACCGCTTCGGGGTCATCTGCGCCGGACAGCTCCTCGGCGAGTTCGTCGTCGTCCACCACGCCGGTCAGGCCGTCGGAGCACAGCAGCAGCACGTCGTGCGCGGCGAGGTCGAGCGAGATCGTGTCGACCTCGATGTCGTCACCGACGCCGATCGCGCGGGTGATGACCGAGCGCTGCGGGTGGTTGGCCGCCTGCTCCCGGCTGATCTGTCCCTCGTCGACGAGGTGCTGTACGAGGGTGTGGTCATCGGTGAGCTGACGCAGGCGGCCGTCGCGCAGCAGGTAGGCCCGGGAGTCCCCGACATGGGCGAGATGCAGCCGCCGGCCCTCGAGCAGCGCCGCCGTGAGCGTGGTGCCCATGCCGCGGTAGGTGGGTTCGTCGTGGGCCATGCCCGACACGGTCCGGTTGGCGGTCACGACCGCGTCGCGCAGGGCCGACACGGCCGCGTCACCGTCGGGGAACACCTGGCCGTCGAGCGCACGCACCGGCTCGAGGGCCGCTTCGGACGCCACCTCGCCGGCGAGGTGGCCGCCCATGCCGTCGGCGACGGCGAAGACGCTGTCGGCGACCACGAAGGAGTCCTCGTTGCCGTCCCGAACCTGTCCCACGTGGGTGTCGCCCGCGGCGAGGATGCGTTTCATCGGCGGACCTCGATGCGGGTCTTGCCCAGTCGCAACTGGTCGCCGGCGGCCAACGGGGTGGGGCGGGTCACCTTGGCATCATTGAGGAAGGTGCCGTTGGTGGAGCCGAGGTCGCGCACCGACCAGCCGCCGTCGTCGGGCAGCACCTCGGCATGCTCGTCAGAGACGTAGACGTCGTCGATGGGCACGTCCACACCGCCCGATCGGCCGAGCACCACGCTGCGGCCGGCCAGCCGCACCACCTTCGGGGGTGCGGACAGGGAATGCACGACCAGCTCGCTCGGAAGCTTGCGGGAGCGGCGCACCGGGCTGGCGGCCGGGGTGGCGACCGCCGGACGTGGTGGTGGCCGGTTGCGTCGACGGGGGCCGTAGAGGTCGACGAGCATGGTCCGCAGTGCGAACGCCACGAACAAGTAGAGCAGGGCGAGCAGCCCGAACTTCAGCAGCGTCAGCAGCGCGATCGGCACCTCAGGCCCCCACGAGCTCGACGACCGCATCCCCGAGCAGGATGCGGTCCCCAGGACCGACCGGCTGCTCGGCAGCGCGCACCCCGTTGACCGTGGTGCCGTTGGTCGACCCCAGGTCCACGATCCACCACCGATCCCCGCGGCGCACCAGCGCCGCATGCTCACGCGACACCGTCGAGTCGGCAACGGTGACGTCACAGGACGACATCCGGCCGAGCGTGACCCGGTTACCGGTCATGGTCACCGTCGTTCCGGTCGCTGGGCCGCTGAGCACCCGCACGGCGAGCTCACCCAGTCCCGACCGCCGGGGGGCTTCCGGGTTCACGGTGCCTGCGGTCGACGGCCCGTGATTATTCGAGTCGGACGGGTCCGGTCGCGAGGTTGCGTGGGCCGGATCGGGGTCGTCGCGGTCGTTGAACTCCACCACCTCGACGCGGGCGGTCAGCGTGTAGCGCCCGACCTTGACCTTGTCGCTGGGCTCGACGCGGACCTTGACGGGTCCGCGCAGCTGCCAGCCGCGGTCGGCCGCGGTGGTCACCACCACCTGGGCAAGCTCGCGGGGCAGGGACTCGCCGAAGGACGAGAGCCGCTCGAAGTCCTTGGTGGCCACCTGGGCCCGGAAGACGTTGGGGACCACGACCCCGTCGGAGGTGACGTGCTGATGATCCGTGGCGTAGCGCTGCACGCCCTTGGCGAGCTCGATGGGCTGCAGACCGGAGCGGAAGGCGCGAGCGAAGAACCCTTCGACGGCTCCCTCGAGCCGCCGCTCGAAGTGCTGCAACGCGCGCATCGGTGCTGCCATCCGGAGTCGGGGTCTGGGGTGCTTGGCACGGCCGGACTGGTCGGGCGACCATCTGTTGTGTTCGGCGTCGCGCGCCGGCTCCCGGGGGGCCATCTGACTGGGTCAAGAGCGTAGCGGAGGGGGTCGGGGCCGGCCCGTACGTTGGTCGAGTGGGTGACGTGCCGTGTGCATGCCCACGTTGTCGGGGTCGCGAGCGCGTTGGTATGCTCCCGGCCGCACCCGGGCGGGTGGCGGAATTGGCAGACGCGCACGGTTCAGGTCCGTGTGTCCTTATGGACATGGGGGTTCAAGTCCCCCCTCGCCCACCA
>SLLJ01000154.1 GCA_007134165.1 Nitriliruptoraceae bacterium
ATCGAGGCGCGGGCGCTGATGCCTCGTGCTCGTCGGGCGCAGGCAGCACGCAACCGTTGCCTGAGCGCTCTTGCTGGGCACCTGGCTGCAGAAGGCGTCAGGGAGCTCGTGATCGAGTCGCGCCAGGAGCATCAGGACCAGCGCGACCGTCGGATCCTGCACGCCGGTCGCGACAACGGGTTGGTTCCACCGGATCTTCCGTGGCGATTCGGGCGTCCGGTGGGCGAGCCCTTGCTCTGGGCAGCCGATGCCATCGTCGGGATCATCGCGCACGAACACGTGGGTCGCCCCACGGGCCTCGGTCCGTTGATCCCGCCGGGGTTGCGCGAGTGTGTGTGGTCGGGCGAGGTCGGAGAAACGCGTAGCCCCGGGCTCCCGATTCCATCGGGGCATCCCGGGGCGTACTTCCGGAGGCTTCGCGCAACCGGCCACCAAAGCATCGCCGGTGGCTGGTCACGCTGTCAAGGTGGTGGGCGGCTGCCCAGCTGACCGGTCCCTGCACCGCCGCCGCTCCGAGCAGCGCACCCGACCGCCTACAGCCCCAGCCAGGCCCGCACCACCCCGGTCAGCGGATCCCCCGCGAGCACGGTGAGCATGGCACCCACCGCCAGGTACGGGCCGAAGGGGATGCGTGAGGCGGTGGTGGCCTGCCCGGCCACCACCAGCACGATCGCGATCACGCCTGCGGAGATGATCGTGCCGTAGGCGAACACCACCAGGTGCAGACCGCCGAGCGTGCCCACGACCAGTCCCAGCGACACCGCCAACTTGATGTCGCCCATGCCGATGCCGACCTTGCCGCGCAGCAGTCGGAAGGCTTCCGACAGCGCGAGCATCACGCCGGGCACCGCGACCATGGCGATCAGGCCGCGGCGCAGGTCGGTCCAGTGTCCGTCGATTGCGACCGCCCCGACCACCAGCACCAGCAGCACGCCCGGCAGCGGGTAGGTCAGGCGGTTGGGGATGATGCGGTGCTCGAGGTCGATGGCGGTGGCCACCACCAGCGCCCAGGTGAACACCAGCAGCGCCGGCAGCAGCGGGTCGAGCCCCCATTCCGCAGCCACGGCCGCGAAGAGTGCTCCGGTCGCGACCTCGACGACGAGGTAGCGCGGGCTGATCGGGGTGCTGCAGTCCCGGCAGCGGCCGCGCAGCGCGAGCCAGGAAACCACCGGGATGTTGTCCCGGGCCCGGATTGGGGCGCCGCACGCCGGGCAGGCCGACCGGGACGGACGGTTGACGGCGCCGCCGTGTGGCCAGCGCGCGATCGGCACGTTGGCGAACGAGCCGACCATCAACCCGAGCACACCCGCGACGATCGGGATCAACACGGTCACAGCCCGGGTGCTCCTCGTGTGTGGCTCGTCACGGCGTGACGGTAGTCGGGCCCGTTACCGACGTGGTGGCGGGGCGTACGACGGCGGGACGGGCCGTGCGGCGCGCCGTGACCGGACGTTCGGCCGCGCCGACCGGACGTCCACGAGTGCGCGCGAAGCGTTCACCCTCGCCATCGTCGTGAACGGGCGACCAGAGGTTGCTCGTCTCGGCTCCCCGATTGCCGTACGATGTGACTCATGGCACCGGCCAAGGAGGACCAAGGTCCCGGTAGGGAAGGGACTGACGAGCAGAAGTTCGATGGGCGTCACGGACGCGAGCGGATGGCCTGCATTCCCGGAAGCTCAGAAGAGCTCCACGAGGCGGTGTCGCACCCTCTCGGGAGTGATCGGGCGGTCAGAGTCGCGGGTCACGAGTCGGAAGCAGAGCGGGCGGTGCGTCCGCAACAACGGGAGAGCATCCAGCTCCAGAAGGAGCCACCACCGATGGCGCGATCCTTGAGGGACGTCAACGACGACCTTCACATCGTGGTCCTCGACGAAGGCGCCGACCGGCAGCCCTTGGCGCCGGCAGCCGCCCCGCCCGGGGACGACCGGGCGATGCGCATGCTCGAGCGAGAACTGCTCGACCTCTCGATCGACCTGATCAACGCCGACCGCGCCGACCTCGACGCGGCCATCGACGCGATCCTGCGCCGGGTCGGTGAGGCTCGTGGGATCGACCGGATCCTGCTCTACCGCTACGACTGGGTGGCGGGCACCGTCTCCACCACCCATGCGTGGTGCTCGCCGGGCGTACGCCATTTGCGCGACGAGTTCCCGCAGGTCCCGCTCGCTGCCTACCACGAGGTGGCCTCGAGCCACCGCCGAGATGGCTTCGTCACCGTCCCCGACCGTGACCTGCTGCCCGTCGACAGCCGCTTGCGGCGGCTGCTGATCGACGATGGCGTCCAGGCAACCATCAGTCGCCCGCTGATGGACGGTGACGAGTGCCTGGGGGCAATCGCATTCGAAACGGTGGCCGTCCCCCAGCTGTGGTCAGCGGAGGACCGGCGGCTGCTGCAGGTGCTGTCGAGCCTGCTGGTCAACGTCGAGCATCGTCGGCGCTACGAGGCGGTGGCCAAGGCGCTGCAGGAACTGACCGGCGCCTACGAGGCTCTCGAGCGCTTCACCGGGACCGTGTCGCACGATCTGCGCTCCCCCCTGGCCAGCGTGCGTGGGTTCCTGGACCTGGCACGAAGCGACAAGGTCAGTGGACCGTTCGCCGATGAACTGCTCATCCGCGCGATCGGCACCGTCGACCGGCTCGTGGCGATGAACGATCGGTTGCTGGCCGACGCACGACGTGGCGGACTGGTCACCCGCCGGGAGCCCGTCGACCTCGATCAGGTGGTTGGCGTCGCCCTCGAACAACTCAGCGCTCGTATCGATGCCCGAGACGCCGTCGTGGAGGTCGGGGACCTGCCCGTGCTGCAGGGCGACGCCGCCCAGTTGCTCCAACTCTTCCAGAACCTCATCGGCAACGCCATCGAGCACGCCCCTGCCGACCGCAGGCCCCACGTGTGGGTCAGCGCCCGACGCACCCGCGACCACGTGGAACTGGTCGTGGCCGACGACGGTGCGGGGATCCCTGCGGACGAGCGCGACATGGCCCTGCGGCCTTCCGACACGGTGCCACCTGACTCCTCGGGCCCTGATCCGCAACCGGCCGGCGAGTTGGCGTCCGGTCGCCCAGCCAACGGCCTGGGGCTCGCGATCTGCGAGCGGATCGCACGTGCCCATGGTGGCACGTTGTGGCTCTTCGAGGCAGCACAGGGCGGCCTGGCCGTCGTGGTCCGGTTGCCGATGGCCGCCGATCACTGACCTGGTCGTACCGCTGGTCCTGAGGCCGGCCGCTGCCATCTGGCCCACTGGTGGGGG
>SLLJ01000240.1 GCA_007134165.1 Nitriliruptoraceae bacterium
GCCAGGACCACCCCGCGGTACCACCGCGGCACGGTGCGCTCGTGCTGGCCGTGCACCAGCACGTCGTGCACCGCGCGGGCGACGTCCTCGGGCCGGCCGACCAGCCGGCCCAGCGGCGAGCGGCGCAGCTCGGACTGGGGGAAGCCTTCGGTGGCGATGAACCCCGGGTTGAGCTGGCAGACGGTGACCCCGCGTGGCGCCCAGCTGGTGGCCAGGGCCTCGGAGGCGCCGACCATGCCGAACTTGCTGGCGGCGTAGCCGGCCGGGCCGACCCCGACCTTGCCCGCCACCGAGGCGACGTTCACCACCCGCGACGGTGCGCTGGCCGCCAGCAGGTCGGCGAAGGCCGCCGTGCAGCGCAGCATGCCGCCGAGGTTGAGGTCGATCACCGCGAGGGTCGTATCCAGATCGGCGCGATCCGAGAACCCCGGACCCCCCGCCCCGGCGTTGTTGATCAGCGCGTGGCAGGCGCCGTAGTGCTGCCCGACGTGCGCGGCCAGAGCGTCGATCGCCGCCGTGTCGGTGACGTCGACGACGTAGGCCTCGATCCCCGGCTGTCCGTCAGCCAGTGCGTCCAGCCGTTCACCGCGGCGGGCCACCGCGACCACCTGCATGCCGAGCGCCGCCAACCGGCGTGCGGTGGCCGCTCCGATGCCGCTCGAGGCGCCGGTCACCACCGCGACCCGCCCGTGGGGTTCCCAACCCATGCTCACGCCTGTCCCTCGGTGCTGCTCGGAGCGCCGAGGGTAGGGCGTGGCGGGTGGGGCTCAGCGCAGCACGGGTGGGCCGAGCGCGGCGGCCAACGGGTCGCTGCCGAGGTCCACCGCGTCGGCCATGCGCTGCACGGCATCCACCCCGACGTGACGTACGTTGGGGGCGGCGAACTCGCGGTGGCGCACGTAGGCCGGATCGACGAAGCCGACGTGGACCACCAGGCCGCGGGCCAGGCCGGTGTCCCGGAAGTGCAGGTAGGCGCGGTTGAGTGCGGCGTTGGGATCGCCGTCGACCAGGGCGACCACCACGCCGGTGTCCTCGGCCACCAGCACCTCGCCGTCGAACTCGGTGCTCCGTCCGGCCGCCTCAAGGATCGCACGCAGCAGGTCCACCGGGCTCTCGGGGTCCCGCAGCCGCGACCGCACCGCATCGGGTAACTCGAAGCGGTCGGCGAAGTGGCGGGTCGGTACCTGCAGGTCCACGCCGCTGCCCTGGTGGTCGACGGGCGGCGGGGTGCTGCCCCCCGTCGGGTTGGGACGGTGGGTGCGGGGTCCGGCGGCCTCGCGGGTGGTCTCGATGCTCGGCGGCAGGGGATCGGGCCGGGTCACGTGGCCGAGCGTGGTGCCGGCGCGGTCGCGGACCTCCACGGCGTCGAGGTCCGGGTCGCCCGCCAGGGTTCGTGCGGCGACGTCGTGGACCAGGCGCTGCAGCGAGGGTCGCTCGGGATCCTCGGCCACGAGGTCGAGCACGATCACGCGGCCGGAGCCCTCCACCGGCTGCTCCCAGGTCGGGCCAGGCGGCCGGGTCGGTCCGCTGAACCCGTGCCGCACGAGCAGCCACAGCACGAGCAGACCGAGGACGGCGACTGCAACGATCAGAACGAGGGTCAGGGTATCCATGGCAGCCACCGCGGCGCCGGCGTTCGATGGCCCCGGAGCCGTGGGGTCAGGCCCCGGAGTTCCGGCGGTCCGCCGCCCCCATCGTACCCCTCACCGGCCGTCGCCAACCAGGACCAGGGCCTGGTTCGCGCCGATCTCGCCGGTGAACGCGCGCCCCTCGCCCTGACCGTCGCTGCTCACCTCGATCTGCCACGGCCCGGCCAGCGACTCGGGCAGTTCGAGGTGGCGCGGCGCGGCAGCGGTGCTGGTCAGGATCAGCCGGGCACGACGGTCCTCGTCGCTCGCGGTGCTCGTGCCGGCCGCAGACGGTTCGGACAGCCAGCGGTGGACCGCGAGCACGTCGTCGTGGACGTCGGGGACCTGCTGCGCGCCGACGCGCAGCGCGGTCGACCGGCGCCGCAGCGCCAGCAGGCGGCGGTGCAGGTGCAGCACGGAGCCGGGATCGGTGCGCTGTGCCGCGACGTTTCGCTCCTCGCGGGCCGGCGGCCACGGCAGCCACGGATCGCCGGCCCAGCCGTGCCCCGGGGTGTCGTCCCACGGCAGCGGCGCACGGCTGCCGTCGCGGCCGCCCGGGTCCACCCGTCGCTCGGGCGGCACCTCGGCGTCCTCGAGGCCGAGTTCGTCGCCGGCGTACAAGAACGGCACGCCGCGCAGCGTGAGCAGTGCGGTGACGGCGGCCCGAGCCGCGGCTTGCGATCCCAGCCGGGTCGCCAGCCGGGGGTTGTCGTGGTTGCCGAGTACCCAGGTCGGCCAGGCCCCGACGGCGTCGAAATGTGTGTCGGCGTAGCGGATCGTGTCCCGCCACGAGCGGGCCTCCCACGGGGCGTAGATCAGCCCGAAGAAGAAGGCGAGGTGCAGCTGATCGGGGGCGACATAGGTCGCCACCTGCGCGGCATCGGGCAGGTTGATCTCCCCGACCATCAGCCGGTCCGGCTGCTCGTCGAGGACGCGGCGGATCGTGCGCAGGTGCTCGTGGGTGACCTCGACGTGGTGGAAGCCTGCCCGGGGTACCCCCCGCAGCCATTCCGGGTCGTCGGGCAGTTCGGGGTTCTTGCCGATCAGGTGCACGACGTCTGCACGGAAGCCGTCCACGCCCCGGTCCATCCAGAAGCGCAGCACGTCGTGCATCGCCGCACGCAGCGCCGGCTCTGCCCAGTTGAGGTCCGGTTGCTGGGGCAGGAACAGGTGCAGGTAGTACTGACCGGTCGACTCGTCGAAGGTCCACGCGGGCTCGTCGGCGAAGTGGCGCGTCCAGTTGTTGGGTGGGCCCCCGTCAGGCCCCGGATCGCGCCACACGTACCAGTCGCGGTGGGGGTCGTCACGCGAGTACCGCGAGGCGCAGAACCAGGGGTGCTGGTCCGAGGTGTGGTTGGGGACCCAGTCCAGCAACACCTTCAGCCTCCGGGCGTGGGCCTCGGCGATCAGGCGGTCGGCGTCGTCAAGGGTGCCGAACAGCGGGTCGACGTCGGCGTGGTCGGCGACGTCGTAGCCGAAGTCGGCCATCGGGGAGCGGTAGATCGGCGACAGCCAGACCGCGTCCACTCCGAGCCAGACCAGGTGGTCGAGTTCGGCGGTGATGCCCGCCAGGTCCCCGACGCCGTTGCCGGTGGTGTCGCGGAACGA
>SLLJ01000413.1 GCA_007134165.1 Nitriliruptoraceae bacterium
ATGACCGTCTACCGGCTCATCAAGAGCGGCGAGCTTGCCGCGCTCAGGGTCGGCAAGAACTACCGCATCCGAGCCGACGACCTCGAGGCCTACCTCGCCAAGGGGATCGTGCTCGGTCATGAAGCGGAGGGCTGAGCGATGGCCTCCACAGCGGTCGGGGTGGACATCGGCACCCGAACGGTCACCGTCGCCGAGGTCAAGTCCAGCGGCAGCCAGACCCAGGTCACCAACTTCGGTGGGGCGGAGCTGGCGCCCGGTATCGTGCGTGAGGGCGAGATCCTCGACACCGCCGCGGTGGCCGCCAGCCTCAAGGAGTTGCTGGCCGCCGCCAAGGTGCGCTCCAAGAAGGTGTGGCTCGGCGTGGCCAACCAGCGGGTCGTGGTCCGTCAGATCGACCTGCCGTTCATGCCGGAGGCCGAGCTTCGTGCCTCGCTGCGCTACCAGGTCCAGGAGCACATCCCCATCCCGGTCGAGGAGGCGGAACTCGACGTGCACGTCGTCGAGGAGTTCGTCTCCGAGGACGGCCAGCGACACCAGCGCGTCCTGCTCGTGGCCGGACACCAGGACATGGTCGCCTCGCATGTGGAGGCTGCCAGGCAGGCCGGACTCAAACCCGTCGGTGTCGACCTCAATCCCTTCGCGGTGCTGCGAGTGATGGGCGAGACCTCCCCGGTCATGGAGGGCAGCCAGGTCCTGGTCGACATCGGTGGGGGCGTGACCAACGTCATCGTGCACGAACGAGGCGTGCCTACCTTCGTGCGCATCCTGGTGATGGGTGGCGACCTCATCACCGAGGCGCTTGCCGCCGGGCTCAACGTGCCGCGTGAGGAAGCCGAGGCCCGCAAACGCTCGATGTACCTCGGACTCGGTGACGACGTCGCCGACCGGATCGTGGCCGAACAGGCCAACTCCTTCGTCAACGAGATCCGCTCCTCGCTGGACTACTACCAGGCCCAGACCGGCGCGTCGCGGCTGTCGGGGGTCGTGCTCACGGGCGGGTCGGCGCTGCTCGGGGGCCTGGCCGACCGCATCGCTGAGGTCCTGCGCCTGCCGGTGGAGGTGGGCAATCCCTTCCGTCGCTATCCGCCCACCGGCACGGTCTACGGTCCAGAGGAGCTCGCCCAGGTCGGACCGCCGCTGGTCACGTCCATCGGGCTGGCGCTCGGGGGTCTGGAATGAGCGTTCGCATCAACCTGCTGCCCCGCGCAACCAAGGAGCGCGCGCGTGGCGCGAAGCAGCGCCTGATCGCCGGCGGCGCTCTGCTCTTGTTGCTGGTGGTCCTGGCCGTCGCGACGCTTCTGCAACGTATGACGTTGTCGCAGGCGGAGGACGACCTCGCGATCGCGCAGGCCGAGCTGGCCGAGGCCGGGGCGGCCGTCGCCGCCCTGTCCGACTATGCCGAGCTCGAACGCCGCCTCGAGCAGGATCGCGAAGTCGTCGTCGCGGCACTCTCGAACCAGGTCACCCTGGCCGGCATCCTGCAGGACATCGCGCTGATCATGCCGCCGGGTATCGACTTGGGGACGCTGACCATCAACCTCGTCCCGCCGCAACCCACCGAGGAGGGCCTGCCCCAGAACGTCGGGCTGCTCACCGCTTCAGGGGAGAGCGTCGAGGAGATCGCTCCCGGCATTGAACGACTGCTGCGGCGCATCGAGCAGGTGGCCGGGTTCCGGGAGCCCTTCCTGTCTTCGGCCTCCAAGGACGACGAGGACATCGTCAGCTACAACCTCGAGATCGAACTCGGTCCGGAGCACCTCACCCTGCGCTACGTCGACCCACTGCCGGAGGTGTCACCGTGAACCGGCTCGCATGGGTGCTGACCGCGCTCGTTGCCGTGCTCGTCGTGGTGCTGTGGTGGTTCCTGCTGTGGTCGCCGACCTCCGAAGAGATCGATCAGGTCCGCGCCGACACCGAAGACACCCGCTCCCAAACCCAGCAGCAGCGCGCCGAGGAGGCCCGGCTGCGCCGGGTGCGCGAATCGGCTCCGGAGGCCGAGGCCGAGCTGGCCGCCTCGCGGGTGCTGGTGCCGACCGGCACGGAACTGCCCGCGCTGCTGCGTCACGTGCAACAGGCGGCCGACGAGTCCGGGGCGCGGCTGGTTTCCATCGCCCCCGCCCGCCCTGCGGAGGTCGCCGACGTGCCTGGGGGTCTGGCAGGCGTGCAGGTGAACTTCACGGTCGAGGCCACCTACTTCCAACTCATCGACCTGGCGCGTAGACTGGAAGATCCGGAGATCACCGCCCGCGGGCTGGTGTGGCGCAACGCGAGCTTCAGCATCAGCGAGTTCCCGGTGTTGAACGCTTCACTTTCCGCGGAGGTGTTCTCGCGGATCGCTGACGCTCCCGAGGTCGCGGCCGAGGACCCACCCGAGGCGCCCGACGACGGTGATGACAGGGAGCCGGGCGAACCGGTGCCACCCACCGTGGACGACCCGCCCGCGGGTGAAGAGGACGAGGTGTTGTGATGCGTTTGTCACCGGTCACTTCCCCCGCAACCAGTGCGTCGACGGTCGGTGTCGTCGCGGTGGTGGCGGCCATCTTCTTCGGGGTACTCGGCGCCGCATGGTGGCTGCTGGCCGAACCCGAACCCGGCACGAGCGCGAACGGTGGCGCAGAGCGTGCCGGGGTGCCCGGCGCGGTGCTGGCCGTCGAAGACGACACCGAGCTGGCACAGGACGCCACCGATCCCGCGTCCGTCGAGGACGACGCGGACGAGTCGGCAGAGGCTGATGGGCCGGCCCTGCCCGAGGTCACCTACGAACTGGTGCTGACCCGCGACCCCTTCGAGCCGGTACGCCCCGAGCCCGAGCCCGAGGCGCCCTCGGTGCCTACCGACCCGGCGGTGCCCACCGACCCAGCGGTGCCCTCACCCACGCCCACCGATCCGAGCCGTCCAGCTCCGACGCCCAGCCCCATCCAACCCGATGCACCCCGCCCGGGTGACCCGTGTGTGGTCGGCACCGAATCCACCGTGTGCGAGGGCACGACGGTCAAGGTGCTCGAGACCACCGCGACCGGCGCCCGCGTGCAGGTCGGTGACGTGGTGCACCCCGCTTCGATCGGCGAGAGCTTCGCGCAGCGCTACCGACTGCTCGACGTCCAGGGCGGGTGTGCGCTGATCCGCTACGACGACCGTCAGACCTTCCGGCAGTGCCCGGTCGAGTCGACGTTCAAGTAGGAGGAGTTCCACGGGGTCCCGTGTG
>SLLJ01000235.1 GCA_007134165.1 Nitriliruptoraceae bacterium
CCCCGGCACCCCGCCGCGACAACCCCACCACCCCAAGCTTCATCGACGGCGGGCAGGTCGCCTCAGCGATGGCCGGCCGGTTCGAGGACCCGGATGTCGAGGAACCCGAGCCCTGGGTCGGGCGGGTCGAGCCCGACGCGGCGCCCGCGGACCACGACGAGGCACCAGCCGTAGATCACGACCAGGCATCGGCCGCAGCCACGCCGTCGAATCAACCACTCTTTGGGCTCACCGAGCCCGGTCGAGACGCAGACACCGAGCCGCTGCCCGCGGCGGACCGCGAGGCAATGCTGCGCGAACTGCAGGCGCTCGGTGGGTTCGGCATGGACCAGGCGCTCGGACCCGAGCCGGCGGAGGCGACCGACCGGTCCAGTGCGCCAGACCTGCGCCTGGTGCCCGACCCTGACCCGGGGGCTCCGGCGCCACCGCGGCACCGGCGGGTCGCGAACAGCAACACGGTCGCCTCGTTCGAGTCCATGCTCACTGAACTGGCCAACGAGGCCTCTGCACCTTCGAGCTCGCCGCCGATTGCCAGCGGGCGCCCTGCCGCCCCGCGCCCCAACGCCCCGCGCTCCGCTGCCATGCCACCACCGCCGCCGAGCGCACCGGCCTCGGCCCGCCCTGGCGCGCGCCGCTCGGCAACTCTCACCGCCCTACCTCCTCCGGCGCCGGCGACCCATTCGCCCACCGAACGGGGTGAGGAGGAGGGCGTCACCCCGACCCCTCCGTTGCCGGCACCTGAGGCCGAGACGACGAAACCCAACTTCACCTCCCACAAGACCAAGCGGCGACTCTTCGGGCGCTGAGGTCCAGGCGGGCCGAGTCCGCCTGCGTCGGGATCGAGGATCGCGGACGGGGAGCACGAGCCGTCTGGCGTCGGAGGGGCAGGCCAACCGGCACGTAGCCTGTCGGGTATGCGGCCGTCCAGCGTGGCCGCAGGTGCCGAACGGAGCGTGCCGATGGATGCCATGCACCCCACTGCCGATGGGCGTACGCTCGACGATCCGGACGCCGCGTTGGCGGCCGCCGTGGTCGAGGACGATGCTGCCGGCTTCGACCTCGATGCACTGGCCGCCGAGGTGGGCACGACCCGAACGTTGCTCGAAGCCGTGGAGCGCGCCGGGCTGCTGGTCCCCCACCACCTCGCCGCCGATGGCACCGCCCGCTACTCCACAGCCGACGCCGCCGCGGTTCGCGCCGGCCTCACGTTGCTGGATGCAGGTCTGCCACTGGCCGAACTGCTCGACCTGGCACGACGCACGGACTCAGCGGTCCGTCAGGTAGCCGACCACGCCGTGGATGCGTTTCTGCGTTTCGTACGCGACCCGGTGCGCGGCACCGCAGGCTCCGACGAGGAGGCGGCGGAGCGCCTGGTCGCCGCCTACGAGCAGATGCTGCCCGCGACCGAGCAGTTGGTCGCCCACCACCTGCGCCGACGCCTGCTGGCGGCCGCGTCCGAACGCATCGCGACCGAGCTCTCGCCGTGAGCCAGGCCGTCCCCCCACCGCGGTTGCAGGTACGCACCGTGCCGATCGACGAGGACCGCGCCCTGCTGGACCTGATCCCGGACCTGCCGGTCGGCGATCGTGCGGTCGCCTGGGTCCGGCGCGGCGCGGGACTGGTCGGCTGGGGGCAGGCGGTCCGGATCGAGCCCACCCCTGGTCCCGGCCGATTCCGGGACGCCGAGGTCACGCTGCGCAGGCTGCGGGCCGAGGTCGACGACCGGGTCGGGCTGCCAGGCACCGGCCTGGTGGGCATCGGCTCGTTCGCCTTCACCGATCGGGATCCCGGCTCCGCGCTGATCGTGCCGCGGCGGGTGGTGGGCCGCCGGCAGGGCACGACCTGGCTGACCACCATCGACCCGCCCGGCGAAGAGTCCGACGCCCCGGCCCCTCCGGGCCCGCGCCCCTCCTCTCCACCGCCCGGCGCTGCCCGCGACAGGCCCCGCTACGCCGGATCGTCCAAGCCCGACCGGTACTGGCTGGAAGCGGTCGCCGAGGCCATCGGACGCATCGGGGCCGGTGAGCTCGCCAAGGTCGTGCTGGCCCGCGACCACGCGGTATGGGCCCATGAGCCATTCGACGCCCTGGACCTTGCGCGGCGCCTGACCGACCGCTTCCCGCGCTGCCACACCTTCGTGGTCGACGGCTTGGTCGGCGCTACCCCAGAACTGCTGCTCTCTCGCGTCGGCGACCGCGTGCGCTCGAGAGTGCTGGCCGGCACGGTCGCCCGCAGCGACGACGCCGACGAGGACGCGGCCCTGGGCGCTTCACTGTTGGCTTCGGCCAAGGATCGCCACGAGCACCGGCTGGCGGCCGAATCGGTACGCGAGGTACTGGCACCCCGCTGCACCGAACTGCGCCATGAGCAGGAGCCGCGGCTGCTCGCACTGGACAACGTCCAGCACCTGGCCACGCTGTTCGAGGGGCGGCTGACCACGGGCGATGGCCGGACTGGGGCCGACGGCGAAGCCGGGGCTCACGGCGATGGCCGGACTGGGGCCGACGGCGAGGCCGGGGCGCCACCCACGGCGCTGGAGTTGGTCGCCGCCCTGCATCCCACCGCGGCCGTGGGCGGGACCCCCCGCAGCACGGCGCTTGCCCTGATCGACGAACTCGAGGGCATGCAGCGCGGCCGCTACGCCGCGCCGGTCGGCTGGACCGACCAATCCGGGGACGGAGAATGGGGCATCGCGCTGCGCTGCGCGGAACTCAGCGGTGCCCGCGCCCGGCTGTTCGCTGGCGTCGGCATCGTGGGGGCCTCGCTGCCGGAGGCCGAGCTCGAGGAGACCCGGCTCAAGCTGCTCGCGATGCAGGAGGCGCTCGGCGAGCGTTCACCGGGCGCGGGAGTGCGCTGAAACCACCGATGGCGGCCGTCTGGTCACGCGCGGAACGGCCGCCCACCCCAGAACTCTCGCCTACGCACGTTTCGGCCCGCGCCGACCGAGCCGCGCGCCCAAACCTCGCGTCCACGCGAGTTTCGGACACCGACACCCCCCGCATAGCCGCAGAGCGCACCACCCACCGCGCCCAGCGCACACTGCCGTTTGGCGCAGAAGCGGCAGCACAGCCACGGCGATCACCGAGCGACGCTCAGCGCTCCGGCCCGGCGGCCGACCCCCCCGTGGTTCGGCCGCCGACGCTCAGCACCCTGCCCCGACCTCCTGCCGCGCAGGTCCGCCCGGCCGCCCC
>SLLJ01000114.1 GCA_007134165.1 Nitriliruptoraceae bacterium
CCTACGGCGCGCCGAGCCACCGCCACACCGGCGAGATCGAACGGTGGCTGCAGGGCGCGCCGGAGGGCGTGCAGCCGGGCTCCGATACCGCGCTCGGCGCCATCAGCTTCACCCCCCACCTGATCCCGATGAGCCGCGGGCTGCTCGCGACCTGCTACGCCGGACTGCGCGACGGGGTCGGCCCCGCCGACGTCGAGGTGGCGCTGCACGAGACCTACGACTACGAGCCCTTCGTGCACGTGCTGCCCACCGGAGCCTTCCCGCACACCAAGGCGCTGGCGGGATCCAACGGTTGCCAGCTCGGCGTGATCGTCGACGAGCGCACCCGCCGGGTGGTGGTCACCAGCGCGATCGACAACCTCGGCAAGGGTGCGGCCGGTCAGGCCCTGCAGAACGCCAACCTGATGCTTGGGCTCGACGAGACCGCCGGGCTCAGCGCGATCGGCCTGTATCCATGAGTGATCGGCCTGCACCCATGAGCGCCACCCTGCCCTGGGGTCCGACCGACCGTACCGCCCTTCGTGCGCTGCCCGGTGGGCTGGCCGCCGTGCCGGGCGTGCAGGTGGGTGGGGTCGCTGCCGGCCTGAAGGACAGCGGCGGGCTCGACCTCGCGCTGGTTGACGCCGGCGCACCCGTCGGAGCGGCGCTGACCACCACCACCAACCTGGTCAAGGCCGCCCCCTGCGTCGTCGCCGAGGAGCACGTCGCCGACGGTCGGGCCCGGGCCGTGGTCATCAACGCCGGCAACGCCAACGCCTGCACTGGTCCACGCGGCCTCGAGAACGCGCGTCGTACCTGCGCCGAACTCGCCCGCGTCCTGGCCTGCCGGGACGACGAGGTGCTGCCCCTGTCGACCGGGATCATCGGGGTGCCCCTGCCGGTGGACACCTTGGTCGCCGGCCTGCCGGCGCTGTTCGGCGACCTCACCGACGACGCCGCCGGTGCCGAGCGGGCCGCACGCGCGATCATGACCACCGACCAGCAGGTCAAGCTCTCGGCCGTCGAGGTGGCTGACGAAGCCGGGACCTGCCGCATCGGCGGCATGGCCAAGGGCTCGGGGATGATCGAGCCCGCCATGGCCACCATGCTGGCGGTGCTCGCCACCGACGCGCCGCTGACCGGCACGGTGCTGCGCCGGACCCTCCAGCAGGCGGTGGCCCGCACCTTCAACCGCATCAGCGTGGACGCCTGCGGGTCGACCAACGACACCGTCGTGCTGCTGGCGACCGGCACCGCCCGCACGCCTCCCAACCTCGGCGCCTTCCAGGCCGGGCTCGAAGCGGTCTGCGCCGATCTCGCCCACGCGATCGTGGCCGACGGGGAGGGCACTTCCAAGGTCTGCGCGGTCACCGTGCGCGCCGCGCCGACCGAACGCGACGCCGAGCAGCTCGCCCGCGCGATCACCTCCTCGGCGCTGTTCCGGGCGGCGATCCACGGAGCTGACCCCAACTGGGGCCGGGTGCTCGCGGCGATGGGCGCCTCGGGCGTGTCGTTCGACCCCGACCGGGTCGAGGTCGCCGTGGGTGGCGTCACGGTCTGCCGCTTCGGCGCCGCAACCGTGTTCGACCGCGGGCAGGCCGTGACTGCGCTGTCACATGACGAGGTCAGCGTCACCGTCGACCTCGGCCTCGGCGGCCGCAGCGCCACCCTGCTGTGCGCCGATCTCACTCCCCAGTACGTCGCCGACAACGCCTACTACACGACCTGATCTCCGCCACCGACCCCAAACCGAGGTGGTCTCCGTGTCCTCAGCTCCACCCGATCCAACGCCGGATCCCACGCCCGATCCGGCGTTTGCTGGCCCTGCGCCGACCCCCGCCCCTGCCCGCGGAGATCAGTCGCGCCAGGGCACGACTCTGCGCGCGACCATGGCCGGCGGGCAGATCACCACCGCGGACCACGTCTCCGCCGAACGGGTCGAGGCCGCGCAGGGCAAGGCGGCCGTGCTGCGTGAGGCGCTGCCCTGGATCACCCGCTTCCACGGCAACACCGTCGTGATCAAGTACGGCGGCAACGCCATGGTCGACGAGCAGCTCAAGCGCTCCTTCGCCGCCGACGTCGCGCTGCTGCACTTCGTCGGGCTGCGACCCGTCATCGTGCACGGTGGGGGGCCGCAGATCAGCGCGCTGGCCGAGCAGCTCGGCGTTACCTCGACGTTCGTGGGGGGGCTGCGGGTGACCGACGCCGCGATGATGGACGTGGTGCGCATGTCCCTGCTCGGCCAGGTCAACCCCGAGGTGGTGGGGCTGGTGCAGTCGGC
Source organism: Nitriliruptoraceae bacterium (assembly GCA_007134165.1). Taxonomy (GTDB): domain Bacteria; phylum Actinomycetota; class Nitriliruptoria; order Nitriliruptorales; family Nitriliruptoraceae; genus SKJO01. Next base: position 2,261 of record SLLJ01000114.1, read on the forward strand.
GGGTGCCCCGTCGGTCGGGGTCGCCGGCACCGATGCGGGGCTGCTGCAGGTGCGTCCCGCCGTCGGACCGCACGGTGAGGACCTCGGGTTGGTCGGCGAGGTGGATCGAGTCGACACCACCTACCTCGAGGAACTGCTCGACGACGGCTTCCTGCCGGTGGTCGCGACCGTCGCCCGCGACGCCGACGGCCAGGAACGCAACGTCAACGCCGACCTCGCCGCCGGCGCGATCGCCGCGGCGCTCGGCGCGTCCAAGCTCGTCTACCTCACCGACGTGCCCGGGCTCTACCTCGACTTCGGCGACCCGGACAAGCAGGCGCTGGTCAGCGAGCTCAGCGTCGACCGGCTCGAGCGCATGCTCGCCGCCGACCAGCTGCACGAGGGCATGCGGCCCAAGGTCCGCTCGATCGTGTCGGCGATCCGCGCGGGGGTGCCCCAGGCCCACATCCTCGACGGACGGGTGCTGCACGCGGTGCTCATCGAGGTGTTCACCGACGAGGGGGTGGGCACGATGGTGACCCAGGCCTCGCTCATCCGGGAGGGTGCTGCGGCCGCGCCGGCACACGAGGAGCGCTGGGCGTGAGCGACCTCGAGACCCGTGCTGACGCGCACCTGATGCGCACCTACCCGCCGCCGGAGGTCAGCTTCGTGTCCGGTCGTGGCTCGGTGCTGTTCGATGCCGCGGGCAACGCCTGGCTGGACTTCCTGTGCGGGCTGGCGGTGACCAGCCTCGGGCACGCCCATCCGGCGATCACCGAGGCCGTCGCACACCAGGCAGGCACGCTGACCCACACCTCGAACCTGTTCCTGACCGCCCCCGCCGTGGAGCTCGCCGAGCGGCTCGCCCGGCTGACCGGCTGGGAGGATGCCCGGGTCTTCTTCGCGCAGTGCGGCGCGACCGCCAACGAGGCGGCGATCAAGCTCGC
>SLLJ01000271.1 GCA_007134165.1 Nitriliruptoraceae bacterium
CGACGAGGTCACCGGCGGGCACCGAGGGCACCGGCACCCGCACGCGGCGTGCCAGCGCGGCCACCGCCAGCGCGACCCCGACGCCGAGCGCCACCGGCCACAGCGCGTCGCCGACCACCGAGCCAAGACCCGGCACCGCCAGCTCGGGCAGCACCCGAGGGACGGCCACCGGGGTGAGCACCAGCATCGCGGCCACCAGCGCGCCCCACGCGGCGAGGTGCAGGGGCGGCGCCTCCCCGTCCACGGGCTGCCCGCGCCGCAGCAGCACGAGCAGCCGGGCCATCAGCAGGGTCGTGCCCGTCGCCGCAAGCGACGCGGCCGGCACCACGCCCGAGCCGGGCAGCGCGAGGTCCAGCGCCTGCTTCATCCAGGCCTTGGCGAACGCGCCGCTTGACCGTGGCAGCCCCGCCAGCGTCAGCCCGGCCGCGATCATGCCGGCCAGCAGCAGGCGCCGGCGAAGGCCGTCACCGGCCCCGGGCAGCAGGCCGACGCCGAGGAAGAGCACCGCCTTGGCCACCCCGTGGTGCAGGGCGTACGCGGCCGCGGCGGCGAGCGCCACCGGCGCGGCCGGCGGGGCCGCCAGCGCAGCCCCCACCAGCAGGGTCATGAAGCCCATCTGGCTGATGCTGGAGTAGGCCAGCACCACCTTCGGCGCGCGCTGGGTCAGCCCGAGGACGACCCCGGCCACCGCGGTGAGCAGGCCCAGCACGACCAGGGTCGTGGACCATCCGGGCAGCGGGGTGCCGCCGGTCGGCAGCAGGCGCAGCCAGCCGACCAGCCCCGCCTTGATCATCGCGCCGCTGAGCACCGCGCTGGCGGCGAACGGTGCCGCCGGGTGGGCCAGTGGCAGCCACACGTGCAACCCGACGACCCCCGCCTTGATCCCGAACCCGGCGGCGAGCAGCGCGACCAGCAGGTCACGGGCGGGCGAGCCGGCCACCGCGTCGGCCACCTCTCCCAGCCGTAGCCCCGGCGCCTCGGCCGCGGCGAGCAGCAGCCCGGCGAGCAGCAGGGTCTCGCCGACTACGCCGAGCACGAGGTAGACGCGGCCGGCCCGCCGGGCCGCGTCGCTACGGGTGTGCACCACCAGGCCGTAGGCAGCGAGGGTCATGACCACGAACGCCGCGTAGAAGGTCAGCAGGTCGTCGGCGAGGACGACGCCGAGGTTGCCGCTGAGCGCCAGCAGCCACCACAGCCCGTAGCCCGGTTCCTGCTCGGCATCGCGCCGGGCCCAGACGCCGGCTGCGGCCCACACCAGGGCGGTGAGCCCGAGCAGCACCCGCCCGATCGCGTCGAGGTGCAGCGACACGTCGAGCAGCAGCCAGGGCAGCGCGGGGGCGGGCAGGACCGGGCCGATCAGCGCGAGTAGGGCCGCCGGCGCCGGGGCCGCGACCAGCAGCCACGAGCTGCGGGGGCCGGGCCGGGCCACCAGCAGCACGGCCGCGGCCAGCGGCAGCAGCAGCGGGGAGAGCCACAGCAGCAGGTTCATGGGCCCACGATCTCCTCGGCGATCGACGCCGCCCAGCTCAGGGGGCTGAGCGGTGCACCGGCCAGCAGCCCGACCACCAGCACGCTCGCGCCGGTCGCGACCGCCGGCAGCACCAGCCAGGGGTTGCGTTCGCGGCTGCGGGTGGACAGGGCCGCATCGGCCGCGGCATCGACCGCGGCATCGGCCGCCATGTCGGACGCTGGGTCAGCCGCTGCGTCAGCCGCCGCGTCCGTCGCCACGGGCTCGGCGAACCACACCCGGGCGATCACCGGCAGGAAATAGGCCGCGTTGAGCACGCTGCTGAGCAGCAGGATGCCGATCACCCAGCCCTGGCCGGCCTCGAGGCTGCCCAGGCCCAGGTGCCACTTGGTGATGAACCCGGCGGTGGGCGGGATGCCGATCATGCCCAGCGCCGCGATGGTGAACGCGCTCATGGTCAGCGGCATGCGCCGACCGACCCCGCGCATCTGGCTGACCCGGGTCACGCCCAGGTGCGTGGCCAGGTTGCCCGCGCAGTAGAACAGCGTGACCTTCTGAATGCCCTGGTGGATCAGGTGCATCAGCCCGCCCGACACCCCGGCCAGGCTCGCGATGCCCACGCCGAGCACGATGTAGGACAGCTGGCTGACGGTGGAGTAGGCGAGCCGGCGCTTGAGGTCGTCCTGCACCAGCGCGCGCAGCGAGCCGTAGACGATGGTGACCGAGGCCAGGATCAGCAGCGGGGTCAGCAGCCGCAGCTGCTGGGCGAGCGCGAGCCCGTACAGGTCGTAGACGATGCGCACGATCCCGTACGCGCCGGCCTTCACGACCGCGACGGCGTGCAGCAGCGCGCTGACCGGCGCCGGGGCGACCATGGCCTTGGGCAGCCAGCCGTGCAGGGGCACCATCGCGGTCTTGACCCCGAGCCCGGCGATGAGCAGCACGAAGATCAGCACCAGCGAGGTCGCGTGCTGATCGACCAGGCCGGCCAGCGGTGCGTAGTCGAGGAACTCCACCGGGCCGGCCAGTGCGTGCAGCCACGCGATGCCGGCGAGCAGCACCGCCCCGCCGGTCACGCTGTACAGCAGGTAGGCGCGCCCACCGATGAGCGCGCGCCGGGTTCCCTGGTGCACGACCAGCGGGTAGGTGGCGACGGTCAGCAGCTCGTAGAAGAGCAGGAAGGTCACCAGGTTGCCGGCGAGCGCGATCCCGATCGTGGCGGTGACGCACAGGCTGAAGAAGCCGAAGAAGCGCGAGCGGCGCTGGTCGGACTCGAGGTAGCCGATGGCATACACGGTGGTGGTCAGCCACAGCAGCGACGACAACGTCACGAACAGCAGCGGGATCGGGTCCACCCGCAGCACCAGGTCGATGCCGGGCAGCAGGGTGCGCCGCCACTCGTACTCGAGCCCGTTCAGCGTCCCGGCGATGAGCACCCCGGTGAGCACGACCTTGAGGACCGCGCCCGCCATGTTCACCAGCCGGCGGGTGACCTCCCGCTGCTCGGGCAGCAGGAAGATGACCACCGCCGGCACCAGCGAGGTCAGCAGCAGCAGCACCGGCAGGGCGGCGCGCAGGTCGAACTCAGCCATGCGCGATCCCTCCGAGTGGCGCGCCGATCCCGAGCAGGTCGAGCAGCGGGGTGGGGTACAGGCCCATCACGATCGCGCCGACGGCAAGCGCGAGCGCGAGCACGTCGGTGCCGCGGCGAACGGCG
>SLLJ01000439.1 GCA_007134165.1 Nitriliruptoraceae bacterium
CGCAGCTCGCGCAGGTTCTCCTCGCGGCCCTGCGCCTCGATGGTGCGCTCGGCGACGAGCTCGGCGAGGTAGCCGGTGCGGTCCCAGACCCGTTCGACGAGTGCGGGGACGTCGAGGTCGTGTTCGAGCTCCGTGCGCAGGGCATCGAGCAGCCCCACGAACGATTCCACGGCGCTGACCGCGCGCGCCCCGAGGCCCACCACCACCTCGACGTCCCGACAGGCGGCCAGGAAGCTGATCCCCTCCCGGCGGGCATGGACGTCGAGCGCGTCCACGGTGCGATCCCCGATGCCGCGGCGAGGAGTGTTGACGATGCGCCGGGCCGAAACGTCGTCGTCGGGGTTGGCCAGCAACCGCAGGTAGGCGACCAGGTCGCGGACCTCACGGCGCTCGTAGAAGCGCACCCCGCCGATCCCCCGGTAGGGCAGTCCGACCCGCAGGAACACCTCCTCGAAGACCCGGGACTGGGCGTTGGTGCGGTAGAAGACGGCGATGTCGTCGAAGCTCGTACCCTCAGCGCGCAGCCGCTCGCATTCCTCGGCGACGAAGGCCGCCTCGTCGTGCTCGTCGTCGGCCTCGTAGCGCACCACCGGGTCGCCGAGCCCCGCGTCGGTCCACAGGTCCTTGGGCTGCCGGGAGCGGTTGTGGCGGATGACGGCGTTGGCGGCATCCAGGATGGTCTGGGTCGAGCGGTAGTTCTGCACCAGCGGGATCACCGCCGCGTCGGGGTAGTCCCGCTCGAAGTCCAGGATGTTTCGGATCGTGGCCCCCCGGAAGCCGTAGACCCCCTGGTCCGGGTCGCCCACCACCATCAGGTTGCGGTGAGCGCCGGCCAGCAGGTTCACCAGGTGGTACTGCGCACGGTTGGTGTCCTGGTACTCGTCGACCATGAGGTAGGCGAAGCGGCGCTGGTAGTGCTCGAGCACGGGATCGAACAGCTGGAGCACCTCGACGGTCTTGACGATCAGGTCGTCGAGGTCGAGCGCGTTGGCCTGCTGTAGGCGCGCTTCGTAGGTCTGGTAGATGTCGGCGATCTCGATCTCCGGCCAGGCGGTGGCGCGCTGCCGGTAGGTCTCGAAGTCGATCAACTCGTCCTTGGCGCTGCTGATGGCGCGCTGGATCGCGCGCGCCGGCAGGCGCTTGTCGTCGATGCCGGCGGTCTTGGCCAGCTGGGAGATCAGCCGGGTTGCATCCTGCTGGTCGTAGATCGTGAACCCGCTGCGGTAGCCCAGGCGCGGCAGCTCCCGGCGCAGGATGCGCACGCACGCCTTGTGGAAGGTCGTCACCCACATCGCCTGTGACAGCCGGCCGCCGACCAGACGTCCGACCCGCTCGGCCATCTCGCCGGCCGCCTTGTTGGTGAACGTGATTGCCAGCAGCGCGAAGGGGTCCACCCGGTGGTCACGGATCAGATGGGCCAGACGGTGGGTGAGCACCCGGGTCTTGCCCGATCCGGCCCCGGCGATCACCAGCACGGGTCCGTCCACGGTGGTCACGGCCTCGCGCTGGGCGGGATTGAGGCCGTCGACGAGCGCAGGGTTGGGCGCGGGCGAGGGCACGGGCGGGCTCCTGGGGTGGCATCGGGGCAGGACCGGGGGCGGCGTCGGCGGCAGGGTAGTGCCGGGCACACGCCAGCGGCCCGGGCCGTTGGGGCCCGGGCCACGGTCGTGTGCGCGGTGCTGCTGATCGGCCGTCAGGACACGAAACGCACCGTCACGGGGTAGCGGTAGCCCTCGCCGTTGCTGGCCTTGATCGCCGCGATGATCGGCAGGATCAGCCACAGCAGCCCGAGCGCGATGGCCGCCGGGATGATCGCGAGCAGTCCGATGCCGAGCGTGACGATCGCCAACGGGATCATAAGCAGCCCGCCGACCAGGGCGTAGAGCAGGATGCTGAGCTGGAAGTTCAGCGCCTCCTTGCCATGGTGGTCGATGAACGGGTGCTCCTCTCGCTTGACCAACCACACGATGAGCGGACCGAGGAAGGCGACCCCGAAGAAGGCGCCGACAAAGCCGCTGAGGTGTGCGCCCAGACCCCAGTTACGCACATCGCTGGGCAGCCCCGAGGGGTGGGGGGCGGGGACGGGAACGGGAGAGGTCATGGCCGACTCCTGAGCTGGGTCGCTTTGGTGGTGTGGTGGCCGGCGAGCGCCGACCGACTGCTCACAGCATGGCATCCGCGGGCCCCGCCGACCATCGGGGAGGACCCCGGGTCGACCCTGAGCCCGTGGTCCGGGTGTCGGGGTCGGCGCCCCGGGGCCGGGATGCGGCGCCTCATCCCCGCCCGGCGCTACCCGGCCGGTGGGCGGCGCGGCCCCGGTGGCGAACGCAGCGACGGCTGCCGAACCTCGCGGAGTTCGGCAGCCGGGCCGGAGCCCGCAGACCGCCGAACCGGCAGAGGCCCGGCGGGCCAAGCCGCGGTCCCCCCGTTGGCCCTTGACATGCGCGCCGAGGCGAAACGGTCGGGCAAGCCACCCGGTGGTGGCCCGGATCGCCGGATGCCGGCGGCGGATGCCGCCCATGTGGTCCTCAACGCCTCCGGTCAAGAATCGCCGAGCAAAGGCCGTACCCGCCGGACGCCAAGCGCCCCGAAGCGCTTCCGCGGAAGCGCCGCCGCGCGTCCGTCGCCTGCGGACGAGCGCTGGTCGACAACCGTCGGGTGAGCAGACACCTGGCCGGCGATGTGGCGTACCCACCCGGTCGCAGATGTCCGGTTGGGTACGCCGCATCTCTGAGCAGCATCCGCGCCTCCCCCCTGTCACCCGTTGGACGCACGAACAGCCACGCAAAGCGCACGCAGGCGTTTCCGCGGCAGCGCTTCGGAGCGCTGGTCGCACGATCTTGCGCGGCAGTGCGACCAAAGCCGATGCCGCGGCAGCGCTTCGGGGCGCGCAACGTCCACGACAAGCCACCAACGCACGCCCGACGTCTGCGCTGCCGCACCGCGCAGCGCCCGTCGAGAGACGGACTCCACCGCTGCGGCCCGGCTGCCGAACCTGGCGGGGGTTCGGCAGCCGTCGCTTGCCGCCCTGCCCCGGGACCGCCAGCACCGGCGGCAGCGCACGAAACCCCCGCCCACGCGAGTTCCCGACCGCCAGCACCGGCGGCAGCGCACGAAACCCCCGCCCACGCGAGTTCTCGACCGCCAGCACCGGCGGCAGCGCACGAAACCCCCGCCCACGCGA
>SLLJ01000484.1 GCA_007134165.1 Nitriliruptoraceae bacterium
CGACCTGGACGGTCGCCTCGTGGCTGACGAGCCCCTCGTCCGACCTCGGCGGCGAGACGCCGCTCGAGCGACTGCGCCGTGGCGAGGTGTCCGACGTGACGGTGCTCGCGGGTCGGCTCGCGGTCGCCTGGGCTCGCTGATGCCGCTCGCCGAGCCGCCGGCAGCAGCCGGCAGTCTGCACGTGCATCCGCCCCGGACCCTGGCCGGCACGGAGCTGGTTCGCGTCTGGCGGAAGCATCTGCCGAACGGAGCCGTCCGGGCCTCGCCGTGGTGGTTCGCGTCCGCACCAGCCGACCCCTACGCCGGTGGCCGCTACGACCTGCCTGCGCCCGCTGGGACCTGCTACCTCGCCCGGACGGTCGCCGGTGCGGTGCTCGAAGCATTACAGGTCCACCTGGCCAACTTGCCCGCAGCCGAACTGGCGGCCAGGGGTGCCGTGCGAGCCGAGACGCCGACAGGGATGCCGCCCGCGGCCGACCTGACCGATCCGGCGGGGGTGCAGCTGGGGTTGACGTCGGCGGTGTGGGCCGGGACGGATCGGCCGCTCACCCAGCGGTGGGCGGCAGCGTTCCGACGTGACGGTTGGTGGGCGCTGCACGGCGGCATCCAGCACGACCTGACCGGGACGCTTCGCGGAGTGTCACTGTTCGACCAAGCCGGCGAGCACGAACCCACTCACGCTGGACCATGGCCACTCAACGAGATCGACCTACTCGACGATCGAACCCTCGGCGAGTTGGCCGACGCCGGCGTGGCGGTACGGGGCCCCGGGAACCTCCCGCCGGCTCCGACACCCTGACACTCGCGGGTTGGACGCGCATCGCGTTTGGGATCACTACCTGAGCTCGGGTCGCGATCCCGCTGTCAGCGGGGATGATCGGTCCACGACGTCCCGGTGGACCGGCTTCGATGGTCGTCGTCACGGCGGTCTCGACCGCCCAGCGCACCGCGTGCGCCTTGGCCTGCCTCAGCGCCCCGATCCCACGGCGCGGTGGGTTGTGACCCGCCGTCAGACCGTCGACCGGTACCCCGTTCGCGAGGACGACGAGCGCCTGGGGCAGACCCTCGAGCTGCCGACCGACGTCGTGCGATCCATCGACGATGTTGGCAAGGACACCACCGGCATCGTTGAGTCCCCGACGCTCACCAGACACACGGATGCCCCAGGCTGACGGGCACACTGCGCTGGGCACGACCATCACACGACCCGGGGGACCGACCATGGCTGAGCAGGACCGCACCTGGGGGACGCTGGACGGCGAGTACGAGCCGTCGCCGTCGGAGTGGGTCCGCCACCAGGTCGAGACCTACGAGGCGACCGACGGCCAGGAGGCCAACACGTTGGCCGACACCGGCATCCCGATCGTGGTGTTCACGGCGCGCGGCCGGTCGAGCGGGAAGCTCCGGAAGTGGGCGCTGATGCGGGTCGAGCACGACGGCCAGTACGCGCTGGTCGCGAGCAAGGGCGGCGCCGACGAACACCCTGCGTGGTACCGCAACCTCAAGGCCGACCCCACGCTGCAGGTCCAGGACGGTGCACGGCCGTGGATCACCGAGGTCCGGGAGGTCGAGGGCGAGGACTACGACCAGTGGTGGGAGCGGGCCGTCGAGGTCTTCCCGACCTACGCGCGCTACGCCGAGGAGACCGACCGACGTATCCCGGTCCTGGTCACCCTGGACTGAGCCGGAGCGCGACGCCGGCACGCTGCGTCACTAGCGGCTGCGTCAGGGCACGAGCACGATGCGGCCGGTCGTCCCCTCTGCGAGCATGCGCAGAGCATCGCTGGACTCCTCGAGGTCGAACCGTTGGCCCCCCACCGGCGTCACCGCCCCGGACGCGAGGTGGTCGACGTGCTCCAGCATGGCTGCGTCCCGATCGAAGGAGCCGCCGGCCGTGCGCAGCTGCGGGGCCCGTGGTTGCCGATGATGTCGAACACGAGGTGGTACCACCCGCGCGTGAGTCCGGGCTCTCCTGCTGGTCGTGATCGTCGCCCGGCTGCTCCACGAAGACACGCTCGAGCTCACCGACCGCGTCGCCGGCTGTCTCGTCCTGCTCTACGCCCAACCGCTGTCGCGCATCACCATCATCACCCGTGACCAGATCCCCCGCCACGACAACGGCAGCCTCACCCTGCGGTTCGGCACCGACCCCGCCACCATCCCCGAGCCACTCGCCGGACTGATCCGGAACCTGCTCGACACCGGCCGCCCCTACACCGGCATCGGGTGCCCCGCCGACACCCCGTGGCTGTTCCCCGGCCTCAACCCCGGACAGCCCCTCAGCGCCGCAAGGCTCGGTGTCCGCCTCGCCAAAGTCGGCATCGACCGCAGTGCCCCCCGGAAGCGTGTGCACTCGATGCGAGAAGCGATGCGAGGAGCTCATGCTTCTCAGGACCCGGACGACCGGCCGAAAGGGGCTGAGACAGCTCGAAACACCAGGAACGATTTCGCGAGGACTACCTCTCTCGAAGTAGTGGGGGGGCTTGCGCGTTGCTTCGAACGGGCCTAACGCCGCCGCAAGGGGTGGAGGCGACGTGCCGGGTGGCGGTGGAGCATGCGGTGGAACTCCCGCGTCCCCGCGGTGGCTCGGACGTGCAGCGGTCCAGCAGAGGTGACCACCTCGCCGTCGAGGTGGAGCTCCCCCGCGAACGTGTCGGCGACGCCTCTGCCGCGGGCTTCGGCGTACCAGGTGGCCGTCCAGCTGCGGGTCGACGGCTGCCGCAGCACCTCGGCGACCTCGTTGCCGTCCTCGTCGTGCATCATCTCCAGGAAGGGTTGCGGTCGAGGGAGTGCTGCGCCGAACACCCACGGGGTGTCGATCGCGGCGACCTCGGCCTGCACGAGCCCCACGACGCAGTCGAGGTGGCCGCATCCGTTCTCGTCGTAGCGTCGGAGCAGGTGCCCGTCGGAGGTGTAGGCGACGACGAGCGGTCGGTCATGGGGCCACGAGGCTGCGAGCGCATCCTCGATCCGGTCATCGATCCAGCAGTCGAACCGGGCGCGTGCCTGGGCCCTGTCGGCGGGTGCCGGGCCCGAGGTCTCGCAGACCACCCGGTAGGCACGCGTCGGGGTGGCGAACGCCTCGGGCACGAGGTGCTCGGCGAAGCTGGCGAAGACCTCGTGTTGGATGGTGTCGTCGTCCACCGTGGCTCCGTTCGAGGACCGACCG
>SLLJ01000499.1 GCA_007134165.1 Nitriliruptoraceae bacterium
AGCGGACGCTGATCGCCGAGCGCTGGGGACTGGACGACCCGGCCGGGGTGCGCTTCGCCCGGTGGGCGGGCAACCTCGCCCGAGGGGATCTGGGCACCTCGACGATCTTCAACGCACCGGTCTCCGAGGTGATCGCGCAGCGCTTCCGGGCCTCACTCGCGCTGCTGGCGCTGGCGTGGGTGCTCTCGGGGGTGGTCGGGTTCGCGCTGGGCATCACCGCGGCCGTGCGCCGCGACACCTGGCTGGACCGCGCGATCCGGTGGCTGGCCTACACCTTCGCCTCCGCGCCGACGTTCTGGGTCGGCCTGCTGCTGCTGACCGTGTTCGCGGTGCAGCTGGGCTGGGCACCGGTGTGCTGTGCCGCGCCGATCGGCGCCGATCCCGACGCGGTCACCCTCGGGCAGCGCCTGGCGCACCTGGCGCTGCCGGCGATCACGCTGAGCCTGGTGGGGATCGCCCCGATCGCGCTGCACACCCGCGAGCAGGCCATCGGGGTGCTGGCCAGCGAGCCCGTCGCCTTCGCCCGTGCCCAGGGAGAGCGGGGCCTCGGGCTGATCACCACCCGGGTGCTGCGCCACGCCGCCGTGCCCGCCGCGATGCTGCAGTTCGCCTCGTTCAGCGAGCTGCTCGGCGGCTCGGTGCTCGCCGAGCAGGTGTTCAGCTACCCCGGGCTCGGCCGGGCCACCGTCGAGGCGGGCGTGCGCGGTGACCTGCCGCTGCTGCTGGGCATCGCACTGTTCGCCGCCGTGTTCGTCTACGTCGGCAACCTGCTCGGCGACCTCGTGCAGAGCTGGCTCGACCCGCGCGTGCACCTGCTCGACCAGCAGATGGGCTCATGACCGCCGTGTCGCTGCAGCCGGATCTGACCGAGCTGCACGTCGGCCGCGGGTCGCGTCGACGTCGCGCGCTGTGGACCATCGGCCTCGGAGCCGGGGTGGTGCTGGCGATCCTGGTGGCGGCACCGCTGCTCGGCGACGCCGCCGAGCTCACCAACCTCGACGCCCGCCGTCAACCCCCGAGCCTCGAGCACCCGTTCGGCACCGACCGGCTCGGCCGCGACCTGCTGGCGCGCACGGTGGTGGGGCTGCGCCTGAGCCTGGCGATCGGCGCGGCTGCCGCGGCCATCAGCGCGGTGATCGCCGCGGTGCTCGGCGCCGCCGCCGGCATCTTCGGCCGCTGGGTCGACACCGCCACCGGGTGGCTCATCGACCTGTTCCTGGCGCTGCCGCACCTGGTCCTGCTGATCCTCATCGCGGTCGCGGCCGGGCGGGGCGCACGCGGCGTGCTGATCGCGGTGGCGCTGACCCACTGGCCGTCGCTGGCCCGCGTGCTGCGCGCCGAGGCCCGTCGGGTGGTGGCCTCCGACTACGTCGCCACCGCCCGGCGACTCGGCCGCTCACCCACCGCCGTCGCCCGCGGGCACCTGACCCCCCACCTGGCCCCGCAGCTGATGGTCGGCACCATCCTGCTGTTCCCCCACGCGATCCTGCACGAGGCCGCGCTGTCCTTCCTGGGCCTCGGGCTGCCGCCGCACGCGCCCGCGGTGGGCATCCTGCTGGCGGACGCGATGCGTGAGCTGTCGGCCGGGACCTGGTGGCTGGCGCTGCTCCCGGGCCTGGCACTGCTGCTGGTGGTCAAGCTCGTGGACACCATCGGCCAGCAGCTGCGGGCGCTGACCGACCCGTGGAGCGCGCACACATGAGCCTGCTCGAGGTCGAGGGCTTCACGCTCAGCTTCGTGCAGTACGCACGCGGGCTGCGCCGCCGGCGGCTGGAGGTGATCACCGGGTTGGACCTGGAGGTCTCCCCGGGCGAGCTGGTCGCGGTGGTCGGCGCGAGCGGCTCGGGCAAGAGCCTGCTCGCGCACGCCCTGCTCGGCCTGCTGCCCGGCAACGCCCACGAGGGCGGTCGCCTCGTCTACGACGGCACCCCGCTGACCCGCGAGCGCCGCGAAGCACTGCGCGGCCGCGAGATCGCGCTCATCCCGCAGTCGGTGGCCGCCCTCGACCCGCTGCAGACCATCGAGCGCCAGGTGCAGCGTGCCGCGCGGCTCGCCGGCCACGACGACCCGGTCTCCACCGGGCGCACGGCGCTGGCCGAGCGGCGGCTGCCCGAGGCGTCCTGGTCGCGCCACCCCCACCAGCTGTCGGGCGGCATGGCCCGCCGGGCGCTGGCGGCGATCGGGACGATGGGCAGCAGCCGGCTGGTGATCGCCGACGAGCCGACCCCCGGCCTGCACCCGGAGATCGTCACCGAGACCCTGACGGGACTGCGCCAGCTCGCCCGGGGGGGCGCGGCGGTCGTGCTGATCACCCACGAGCTCTCCGGGGCACTCGAGGTCGCGGACCGCATCGCGGTGTTCTACGCCGGCACCACCGTCGAGCAGGCGCCGGTCACGGCCTTCGCGGGCGAGGGCCGCGAGCTCACCCACCCCTACAGCCGGGCGTTGTGGCAGGCCCTGCCACGCAACGGGCTGCACCCGCTGCCCGGCGGGCAGCCGGCCCCCGATCGGCTCCCGCCCGGCTGCCTGTTCGCTGATCGCTGCCCGCTGGTCATCGACGACTGCCGCCACGAGCGTCCCGCGGCGCGACCGGTCGGCGCGTCCGTCACGAGGTGCATCCGTGCTGAGGGCTGACGAGGTCTCCTCCCGCTACCACGACCGCGGGCCGTGGGTGCTCGAGCGGATCTGCTTCGCCGCCGAGCCCGGGCAGGTCACCGCGATCCGCGGCCGGAGCGGCCGGGGCAAGACCACGCTCGCCCGACTGCTGGCCGGCTACCTCCGGCCGCAGCACGGGACGGTCACCCTCGACGGCCGGCCCCTGCCCGCCGACGGCGTCAGCCCGGTGCAGCTGGTCATGCAGCATCCCGAGCTCGCGCTCGACCCGCGCTGGCGGCTGGGACGCTCACTCGCAGAGGCGGGCGCGACCGAGGCGGGATCGCCGGACTCGGCGCTGCTCGACGAGCTGTCCATCGACCCCGCGTGGCTCACGCGCTACCCGGCGGAGCTCTCGGGTGGGGAGCTGCAGCGCCTGGCCCTGGCACGGGCACTGCGGGCGAGGCCGCGGTTCGTGGTCGCCGACGAGATCAGCGTCATGCTCGACGCCATCACCCAGGCTCAGCTGTGGCACGCGCTGCTGCGCCGGGTACGCGAGGAGGGC
>SLLJ01000207.1 GCA_007134165.1 Nitriliruptoraceae bacterium
TGAAGAAGTCCGTGGTCGCCACCAGCAGCCGGCCGTCGCGCTGACGCCACACCGCGGCGTCGTCGCCGGTGCCGGCCCCCACCACCAGATCCGGGTGCTGGCCGAGCGCCACCCGTCCAAGGAGCCCGGTCAACTCATCCAGGCTGAGCTTGCAGGCGCAGCCCGCCCCGTGGCTCAGTGCGGTGAGCCGGACCATCTGTTGGGTCACGGACATCGGGTCCCCCTCTACCGACTGCTCGACAGTAGCTCGCGAAGTGCTTGCAAGGGTACGCGGTCGGTGGGGTGGGCGTCCATCTGGCGGAGGTGGACGGGAATCGAACCCGCCAGGGCCAGCCGAGCCGACCCTCGCCGGTGTTGAAGACCGGGGGCCCCACCAGGGAACCGGACACCTCCTCGCAACGACGACGGTACCGGTGGGCGGCAACCGTCAGCCGGCAACCGGGAACCTCGGCGCAGCTCCGGACGTCCAACGTTCAGACGCCAGGAGCTGCCATGCGCTGGACACGACCCCTCGCCGCCCTGACGACCGCCGGCCTGTTGCTCGCCGCCTGCGGCCAGGCCACGGCCGACGATCCGCTCGCCGACGACGCGGCCGACGACGCGGCCGACGCCACGGATCCTGACGCCCCGGATCCAGACGCCACGCATCCTGACGCCCCGGATCCAGACGCCACGGATCCAGACGCCGCGGATCCAGACGCCGCCGACCGGTCTGACGTGCCCAGCCCGACGCTGGTGCGCGAGCTCAACCCCGACGACGTCGCCTCACTCGGCGCGGCGGTGACCGCTTTCGGCTTCGACCTGCACCGGACCCTGCTCGACGAGGCTGCCGCCGGCGTGTCCGAGCCCGGAACCGGCAACCTCGTCACCTCACCGCTGTCAGCCGCCGTTCTGCTGGCGATGGTCGCCGCCGGCGCCGAGGGTGAGACCGCCGAGCAGTTGGCCGCGGTGCTCCACCTCGACGACCACCTCGACGCCCGCTTCGCCACCCTGCTCGCGCAGCTGACCGCCACCGACGACGTCACACTGACCAGCGCCAACGGCCTGTGGGCCAACGAGGGCGTCGACCTCGAACCCGGCTACACCGCGCTCGTCGAGGAGGTGTTCGACGCCGAGGTGCAGCAGGTGCCGCTCGGCGATCCGCAGACCGCCGCGGCAATCGACGACTGGGTCGAGCAGCACACCGAGGGCATGATCGATGAGCTCGCCGACGGGCTCGGGTTGCCGGATGGCGGCGCGGTGCTGCTGCTGGCCAATGCCATCGCCTTCCTCGGTGAGTGGAGCGTGGCCTTCGACCCGGAGTTCACCACCGAGCGCGGCTTCACCCTCAGCGACGGCACGATCGTCGAGCTCCCACTGATGTACCGGGCCTCGGACCCCGAAGCCCCGGTGCTCACCGCCACCCGCGAGGGCTACCAGGTGCTGCGCCTGACCTACGGCACCGAGGGCCGCTTCGGCATGGAGATCTTCCTTCCCGACCCCGACAACGACCTACCCACCTTGCTCACCACCTTGGACGCCGAGGAGTGGGCGGCCGCCGTCGCCGCACTCGAGGAGCGCGCGGTGGACGTGACCCTGCCGCGCTTCACGCTCGAGGGCGAGCAGGACCTCGGCGGGGCACTGCGTGCACGTGGCGTCACGCGGGCGCTCGGCCCCGACGCCGAGCTCGCACCGATGACCCCAGCCGCCGTCTTCCTCGACCGGGTGGTGCAGGTCACCTACCTCGAGGTCGACGAAGAGGGCACCCGAGCGGCCGCGGTCACCGGTGGGCTGATGACCACCTCCGCGCCACCGCAGTTCACCGTCGACCGTCCTTTCGCGCTCACGATCAGCGAGAGCGACTCCGGCACGGTGCTGCTGCTGGCAACCATCGAGGACCCGCGCGGCTGACCGGGTCGGGCTGGAACGCTGTCAGCCCTGTCCCGTTCCCAGCCGACCAAACCCGCCCGGCGGCCAGCCAGTACGGTCCCATCCGTCCCCACCGCGCGGAGGGAGATCGAGCATGCGTGATGAACTCCTCACCCTGCGGCGCTGGCAGGCGCAGAGGGCAACCTTCGCCCTGGCCACGGTGACCGCCACCAGTTCCAGCGCCCCCCGGCCACCCGGCGCGACCCTCGGCGTGCACCCCGACGGCGAGGTGGTGGGCAGCGTGTCCGGCGGCTGCGTCGAAGCCGCCGTGGTCGAGATCGCCACCCGGGTACTGGGCTCCACCACGGCCGAACGCGCGACCTTCGGCATCTCCGATGACGACGCGCGGGCGGTGGGGCTCACCTGCGGCGGGACCATCGAGGTGTTCATCCGACTGGTCACCCCCGACACGATCGACCTCGACGCGCTCGCACTTCACCTCCACGACCAGCAGCCGGTCGCAGCGGCCACGGTCGTCGAGCACCCCGATCCTGCCGCGGTCGGCCGGGCCCTGCTGCTCACACCAACCGAGGTCGCGGGCCGCACCGGCAGTTCCGGACTGGACCGTGCCGTCGTCGAGATCGCACGAGGGATGCTCACCCAGGGCGCGACCGGCCTGCGCCACGTCGGCGTGGACGGGCAACGCCGGCTGGACACCGTGGCCGTGCTGGTCGAGTCGTTCGCCCCACGCCCCCGGCTGATCGTGTTCGGCGCCATCGACTTTGCCGGGGCCGTCGCCTCGATCGGGCACTTCCTCGGCTTTCACGTCACCGTCTGCGACGCCCGTTCCCGCTTCGCCACGCCGGCGCGGTTCCCTGACGCCGACGAGGTGGTGGTGGACTGGCCGCACCGTTACCTGGCGGGAACGCAGGTCGAGGCCAGCACCGCGATCTGCGTGCTGACCCACGATCCGAAGTTCGATGTGCCCGTTCTCGTCGAGGCGCTGCGCACCGACGCCGGCTACCTCGGGGTCATGGGCAGCCGGCGCACGCACCGCGACCGGCTCGAGCGGTTGCGCGAGGCCGGCATGGACGACGCCGCGCTCGCCCGGCTTCGCTCGCCCATCGGGCTGGACCTCGGAGGGCGTACTCCGCAGGAGACCGCCGTATCCATCGCCGCGGAGTTGATCGCCGTGCGTTCCGGCGCCAGCGGTCAGCCGCTGCGTGACCTCGAGGGTCCGATCCACCGCTGACCGCCCGCCAACGAGCCGGCCCGTCAACGCCAGCCGCA
>SLLJ01000094.1 GCA_007134165.1 Nitriliruptoraceae bacterium
GTTGGGCGGCCGTCTTGGGCGTTTGGTGCTGCTGGCCGCTTCCGCGGGGGAGCGCCTGGTGTGTGGTTGGTGCACGGGGGGGTGCGTGGGGCGCTCCGAAGCGCTTCCGCGGAAGCGCCTGGGAGCGCGCTGTGCTGCGGGGTGTGCGTTGTGCGGCCGGTCGGGGGCCGGTCGAGGGCCGGTGGAGGACATGACGTGCGCAGCTACTGGCCCGGTGCATCTACCCCCATCACGGTGGTCGTGAGATCATGGCGGCCAGGCTGGAACCGGCGGTGTCTCCCTGCCGTCAGAACGGGTGAGGCGTCGGCTGCGGCGCCGCGTCGGTTGTCCCGGAGGTGGCGCCATGGTCACGAGTCCCATCCCGTCCCGTGTCCGTCCGCTGCGTCGGTTGTGGCTGCCGGTGCTCGCCCTGGGACTGCTCGCCCTGGGACTGCTCGCCGGTTGTGGGATGGCCGACGACGCCGACACCAGCCTCGCCGACGTCGACCGGTCCTTCGCAGAGCCAGATGAGCCCGCGATGGAGGCCGAGGAGGCGATGGACGCCGTCGACGATGCACCGGCTGAGGCTCCGGCCGCCCACGATGGCCAACCGATGCCGCCGGTCGCCGCCGCGGCCGACACCCGGCAGGTCATCCGTACCGCGCACCTGGTGCTCGAGGTTCTCGATGGCGCGGAGGTCGCCGACGCGGTCCAGACGATCGCGGAGCGGGCCGGTGGGTTCCTGGCGGCGGCCGACCTGCGCCGTGATCAGGACGGACTGGTCACCGGCCAGCTCGTGGTGCGGGTGCCCAACGACGAACTGCTGGCCACCGTGGACGCCATCGACGAACTCGGCGAGGCCGTTCCGGTGCGGCGAGTTGATGAACAGGATGTCACCACCGAACTGGTCGACCTCGACGCCCGGCTGGCCAACCTGCGCGCCTACGAAGACGAACTGCGCGACCTGCTCGGCGAGATTCGGGGCGACGACGTCGACACCGGTCGGCTGCTCGCGGTGTTCGACCAGCTCAACCAGGTCCGCCTCGACATCGAGACCATCGACGCGCGCCGGTCGGCGCTACGTGATCAGGTGGCGCTGTCGACGGTGACCGTCGAGCTCGTGCCGGCCGGCACCGCTCTGCCGGTGGTGGACAGCAGCTGGCAACCCGGGCAGACGGTCCGGGACGCCACCGCTGCCCTGCTGCGTGGGCTGTCGCGGGTGGTCGACGTGCTGATCTGGCTGGTCATCACCGTCCTGCCGATCGTGCTCGTCGGCTTGCTGCTGCTCGCGGTCGTTGTGGTTCCCCTGCGCCTCTGGTGGCGCCGCCAGCGTGCCCGCCGTCCGGCCCCCGCGCCGGTGGGTCCGCCGCCGCCGACCGGGTCGCCGACCAGCGGGCCAGCCTCGCCCCCCTCCGGGCCGCCGACCGGGTCGCCGACCAGCGGGCCAGCCTCGCCCCCCTCCGGGCCGGCTGCTGCGGGAGCGTTGGGTGCCGATGCGTACGGCGCCGACGCCCCGGACACGGAGGCCCCGGCCACCGACACACCGGCCCGCGAAGCGGACTGAGCCCGCCCCGCCCGGACGCGGTTCACGGCGTGAGGATCCGGTCGCGGCTGGCGATCAGCTGTCGGCGACGGTCGGCGACGAGGTAGCGGGGACTGCCGAGCAACCCGTCGCGTACCGCCACCCGGTTCGTGATGCCGAGTGCGGCCAGTAGCGTCGTCGCGCTCGAGCTGCTCGGAACGACCCCGTCGAGCCCGAACCAGCCGCCGAGCCCTCCGCCCGGAGGGTCGTCGCCGGGGGTCTTGAGCCGATGGTTGGCGTTGGCGACCGCCCACACCACGGTGGCCGCCGTGGTCTCAGCGGATGCATCGGGGCCGAAGATGCCGGGCTTGGCGACGGCCACGTCGAGCAGCAGCCGGCGGCAGGCGCTCCGTAGCTCCTGATCGAACAGGGTCTGGCAGCAGCGGTCGACGAGCCGGGCCACCGCTGCGACCCGACCGCGCACCTCGACCGGCAGCGCCGCGAGGTCCAGCGGCTCGTCGGGCAGGGGCTCGGTGTCGAGCGTGGCCAGCACCTGACGGCCTCCCACCGCAGCGGCGAGCAGCCCGAGCAGCACCTGCCGCTCGTCGCGTCGCGGGAGGACGTCGGCCGGTGGCGCGAGCAGCAGCATGGCCGCCCGGTCGATCGCCGCCAGGGTCTGCTCGGTCAAGCCAGGACGGATGCCGCACTCGGCATGCCCGAAGCGTACGAACGCGCGCAGCACGTCCGGGACCCACGCCGCCGGGTCGTCGGCCGCGGGGATCCCCGTCGGCAGAAGCTCGAGCAGCAGCAGTTCGACCGTGTCGGGCCCCCAGCGTCGCGGGTCACCAGCCCCTCCGCCCTCGGAGAAGCGGATCATCCGCGGCAACAGTGCACGCACCGTGGCCGCCGGCAGTCGTGTCGCTGCGGGAGACGCGAGGAAGCGCTCCACCAGTGGCGTGCGGGCGGAGCACGGCCAACCGGTCCCTCGAGTGCCGGAGCCGCGGTCCTCAGCGGGTGTCGGCAGCTCAGGGAGTTGGCGCAGCACCCAGGCCACCAGCGGTTGGCTCGCCGAGGCGTTGGCGGCGGCGGTCAGCCGGCCGCGAACCTCGGCGAGGGAAGGCTCGTCGATGACCAGGTCCCGGTCGTCGTCGGCAGCCGCCCGCACCTGAGCGACGACCGTCTCGATCGGGATGGCCAGGGCACTGGTTTCGATGGACGGCCCGGAAGGCTGGGGCTCGGTGCTGACCGCCAGGCACAGCTCCGCGCCGCTGCCGGTACGCAGCCCCACCAGCAGGGTCCGCCCGCCACCGAGTACGTGACCGATCGCCGCCGTGCGATGCACCTGGACCGGGGTGAGGTCGGTGAGCCAGGCCGGTAGCGCGTGAGCGCGGGCTCCAGCGTGGCGCTGTGCCCGGGCCCGGAGCTCGGCGTCGGCGCCGAGCTGTCCGAACACCGTCAACATGGCGGTGGACTCGACCCGGTCGACGGCGGCGAGCGCCGCGATCAGCTCGTCGGGGTCGAGCGTCGGCGACCGGTTCGGCAGCTCGGAGGGGGTGATCAGCGCAGCACAGCGCAGCAGCAGCGGCAGTGGCCCGGGAGCGGCCAGGGCCGTGCGGACCTCCCGCAGCAGCGTCGCGCCCGGTGGCGGACGATCGGGGCCGGTCGGGCGGGGAGGGACGTGCGAGCGGGTCGGACGGCCCCGGTGCCGGGATCGGGTCGGGCTCGGGGTGCTCCGGCGCTCGCGGGACATGTGGTGGTTCCCGTGGGGAGGGGGTGGATCCCACGCTAGTCACGCGAACCGTGCACCTTCTACGCTCGAACGGTGCGGCGGCGGGTCGTCGGCCGCCGAGGTCAGGAGCGTGGGATGCGACGTCGGCTGTTCGGGGCCACGGGTCTCGAGGTGACCCCGATCGGGCTCGGATTGGCTGCGCTGGGACGCCCCGGATACCTCAACCTCGGGCACGGTGACGACCTGGCCGGGGCGCAGGCGGTCGATGCGCTGCGGGCGCGGGCGTTCGAGGTGCTCGACGCGGCCCACGCCGCTGGCATCGGCTACCTCGACGTCGCCCGTTCCTACGGACGCGGTGAGTCCTTCCTCGGTTCCTGGCTCACGGGGCGGGGCCTACCGGGCGGGGCCGTCACGGTCGGGTCGAAGTGGGGCTACACCTACACCGCTGACTGGCAGGTGGACGCCGAGCAGCACGAGGTCAAGGACCACACGCTGCCGACCTTCGAGCGGCAGCTGACCCAGACGCGGCACCACCTCGGCGACCGGCTCGACCTGTACCAGATCCACTCGGCGACCCTGGACAGCGGGGTGCTCGATGATCCGGCCGTGCTGCGCGCGCTTTTCGCGCTGCGCGACCAAGGGGTGGTGATCGGGCTGTCGCTGTCCGGGCCGGGGCAGACGGCGACGCTGCGGCGGGCGCTCGAGTTGACTGCGAGGGGTGCGGCGCCGTTCGCGGCGGTGCAGGCGACCTACAACCTGCTCGAGCCGTCGGTCGGTCCCACACTGCTCGCGGCGGCGGAGGCCGGCTGGGGGGTCATCATCAAGGAGGCGCTGGCCAACGGCCGGCTCACCGACCGGGCGCCGGTGCCCGCCGCGCTGCGGGCGATGGCCGAGCAGCGTGGTGTCGGTGTCGACGCCCTGGCGCTGGCCGCCGCGTTGGCGCATCCGGCCGCGTCGGTGGTGCTGTCCGGAGCGGCCACCACCGCCCAGCTCACCAGCAACCTCACCGCCGTGGACGTCGAGGTGGCGCCGGACGAGGCCGCCCGTCTGGCCGCCCTGGCTGAGCCCCCCGAGGCCTACTGGTCGACGCGGTCCGGCCTGGTCTGGACCTGAGCCGGCTCAGCGGTAGCGTGCCAGCCAACGCTCGTCGATGCGGCGCTTGAGGAGCAGTGACCCCCGACCCTCGGTCCACCACCGGCCCCGCGCGGCCAGCGCACGGCCGGCTCCGAGGTCGACGATGCGCAGCGCCTCGCGTTGGGGCTCGAAGGGCGGGAGCGGTGCCCCCGTGCGGGCCGCGAGCAGGCTGGCGACCAGCACCGGCCCCTGCCGCACGCCGTACACGCCCAGCCGGGGTAGGGGACCGGGGGTGAAGTAGGCGGTGTCACCGACCGCGTACACCTCGTCGTGATCGACGTGCTGCAGGGTGGCGCGCACCGGGATGCCGCGGGCATCGCCCAGCCCGGCCTCGAGCACCGTGGGTGGGGCGCTCAGTCCGGTCGCGACCATCGCGAGGTCGTGGTCCTGCCGCTGGCCGTTGACCACCAGGTGATCGGCCGCAACCTGCTCGACGTGGCTGCGAACCCGGATCTCGACGTTGCGCTCCATCAGGCGGCGCACCGAACGGCGCCGCGCGCCCACCGGCAGGCCAGCGCCCGGCCGCTCGTCGCGTTCGAGCAGCCGGATCAGGCCACGGGTGCGCAGGCGTGCCGCCAGCTGACCGGCCAACTCCAGTCCGCTCGGACCCCCGCCGACGATGCTGATGCGCACCGGGCGTCGGGGGGTGGCCGAGGTGTCGAGTTCATCCAGGCGGTCGACGAATACCGACAGCCGCTCGAAGGGCTTGACCGCCGGGACGTCGGGATCGAGGTGCATGCCACCGGGTGCCACCACGCTGCCGAGGTTGAAGCTGACACGGTCGTAGCCGAGCGTGCCGCCGTCCTCGGTCCCGATCGTGCGTTGCTCCGGATCGATGGTCGCGAAGCGGCCTACCCGGTGCTCGACCCCGTGCCGGCGGCACAGTGCCGCGACGTCGATCCGGGCGGCCTCGGGCGGCTGCGCGCCGGCCGCCACCGCCGAGGCCAGCCCGCTGTAATGGAAGTCGACCGGGGCCAGCACGATCAGGTCGGTACCGGCGGCGCGGAGGGCGGGAGCACAGGTCACCACGTGCAGGTGGGGATGGCCGGCGCCCACCAGCAGCACCCGCTCACGGGCCGATGTCGCCAGGATCCAGCCTCCTCGGAATGGCCATCGGATGACCAGCGTGCCCGACCGCGGCGTCACGGGCCAGTCACCGCGGTGGGTGGAATCCAGCCGGCCTCTCGCGGGTTGCCCGGGAGAGGCCGCATCCCGGCGTGCACGACAAGGAGGTCGCGGTGAGCGCTAGCGTGATCGGCGTGGCCGCCGACCCCCATGCCGAGCAGTTCCGCGAGCAGGTGCTCGCTGAGCTCGATGTGCTCGCCCGCGTCGCTCGCCGGCTGACCCGCGACCACCATGCGGCCGAGGACCTCGTGCAGGAGACGCTGCTGCGAGCCTACCGGGGCCATGCCCGCTTCGACGGACGGCATCCGCGTGCCTGGTTGCTCACGATCCTTCGCAACACCCACCTCAACCAGGTTCGCAAGCGCCGTCCCGACCTGCTCGAGGACGAGGTGGCCCAGCGCCTTCCGGCCCGGGGGTCGGACGGACGCGCGGAGGGTGCCGCCGAGCAGGCCCTGCACGACGACCTCGATCCGGTGGTACGCGATGCGCTGGCGATGCTGTCGGCCAACCACCGGGCGGTGATCGCGCTCGTCGACCTCGACGGGCTGACCTACCAGGAGGCCGCTGACCTGCTCGAGGTGCCCGTCGGTACCGTCATGAGCCGGCTTCACCGCGCCCGGCGCAAGGTCCGTGCGCGGCTCGAAGCCCATGGCACGGTGGAGGAGCGTCCATGAAGTGGCGTCGACGTCTGCCCTCACCGCTCCCGGCCGACCCGGACTGCCACCAGGTCGCCGAGGTGCTCCAGTCCTACCTCGACGGCGAGCTCGGGTCCGGCGACACCGAGGCGGTGGCCGCCCACCTCGAGCACTGCGAGCGGTGCGGTATCGAGGCCGAGACTGTCACCCGGGTGATCGAGGCGATCCGCCGTCAGCGTCCGCCGCTGGATGCCGACGGGATCGAGCGGTTGAGCGGTTTCGTCGACGGGCTCACGGGCGCGGAGGGAGACTGACGGTTGCGTCCTTCGGCTCGCCCGACTCCTCGGCCTCGCGGTTGACGTGGTCGATCAGGCTGCCGTGCCGGTTGCGGAAGTGTTCGGCGTCGTCGTGGGCCTCGAGCAGATCGAGTTCCTCGTGCAACGCGCGGTGCAGGCTCCAGACCATGAACAGCAGGACCGGCGCGAAGGGTAGGCCCGTGGCCACCGACGCGGTCTGCAGCACGTCCAGTTCGCCGCCGATGTGCAGCACGGTGGCTCGCCGGCCTTCGTGAGCACGCTGAGGTGCTTGACCCCGCCGTCGAGCCCGGCGACGACCGACGCGATCGCTCCCGCGGTGATGCCGGCGATCAGCAGCACCGGGAAGCCGGTGCCCATCGGCCGGCCGGACACGAAGATGCGGTCAGCGGCCGGTCCCGGTTGTCGGCGGAGAAGGAGAGCGCGAGCGCGACCAGCCGGTGGACCGCCCAGGCGAGGCGGCGGACCTTGGACTTGGCCTGCAGGCCCCCGCGCTGCGGGTCTTTGCGTAGCGACCGAACGCGAAGAACGCCGCGGCGAGCTCGAGCAGGTTCAGCGCCGGGATCGAGAGCCAGCCGAAGCGGTCGTTGATCCCGGCCAGCACCGGAGAGCAGGCGACCTCGTCACGGTCGGGCAGCAGCGTGGCCGCTGCAACCAAGGCGAGCAGCGTGGCCGCTGCCTACTCGGCCCGTTCGAGCGCCCGTTCGGTGTCGGTCAGGTCGCGTCATCGACTCGGAGTGCGTGACGTCTCCGTGGAGCGGTCGGTGCTGATGCGGGGATCCTCCGGTCGAGGGTGGCGGCCGGCCGGCGGGCAGGATCGGTGGCGCCAGGCCCCTCTGGGAGGCGTTGCCCAAGGCTCCAGGATCCGGTCCGCGGCGCGGCGTCCCTAGCCTGCCGAAGGCGGACTGGCAGCCTGCTCGGTGCGCTCGTTGGCGGCACCGGCGCGACGTCGCAGGGTGGTGCGGGCCGCGAGGCCCCCCACCACGACGAACGCGACTCCGGCCACCCCGAGCCAGGTCCCGGCGTCCGCCAGCAGGTTGGTGGCCCGCGAGGACCACTGCTCGAGCCACACGATCGCCCGGGGCAGCCCGGCTCCCGAGAGCGTGGCGGTCCAGAACACCACGATGCTCACGCCCGCCAGCACCAGCACGACACCCGACACCCGGTTGACGTGCCGGCTCGCGCGTCGCAACCAGCCGATCACCGCCCGCTTGCCCAGCGCCAGTGCCATGGTGACCACCAGCAGCAGCACCGACATCCCCAGGCCATAGACCAGGAAGGTGAGCACACCGGCGAGCAGGCCGGCCTGGGTCATGGTGCTGGCGACCACGGCCAGGAACACCGGCAGCGTGCACGACAGCGAGGCGATGGCGTACGACACGCCGAACAGCACCACGCCACCGAGCCCGTCACCGTCGGTCCCGCGTCCGAGCTTGGGCAGCGACGCGGTGGGGGCATAGCCGGCCAGCATCGCGACCCCGAGTCCGGCCACGCCGACCCCGACGACCATCGCGGCCCACGGCACGGCATCGGCGACCAACTGCGTGCCCAGCGTCAGCAGCGCCCCCGCCACGCCGAACACTGCGAGGAAACCCACGGAGACCGCAGCCCCGACCCGCAGACCCCGCAATACGCTGACGGCGGTCGAGGTGGGGCGTGCCGGATCGGTGTCGTCGAGCCCGAGGAAGAAGGACAGGTAGGCGGGCAACATCGCGAACCCACAGGGGTTGACGGTGGCGACCAGCCCGGCCGTGAAGGCCAGGGCGACCGGGATCTCCATGACATCACCTCAGGTGCTCGTCGATGAGTTCGCGCAGCTGCGCTTCCGTGAGCAGACCCGCATGACGGTGCGCGACGGTGCCCTCGTCGGTGACGAAGAAGGTGGAAGGCATCGATACCACGCCGAACTCCCGGAACAGCTCACCGTTCGGATCCAGGCCGAGGTCGTAGGTGACCCCGGTCTCCTCGACGAGGCGTTGTGCCTCGGGCAGGCTGTCCTGGGTGTTGATCCCCACGAAGCGCACCTCATCGCGCACGTCGAGGTGGACGCGCTCGAAGTCGGGCATCTCGGCCACGCATGGCGGGCACCAGGAGGCCCAGAAGTTCACCACTGCTGGCTCGCCGGCCAGGTCGGCGAGCGACGCCTGGTCGCCGTCGAAGGTCTCGTAGGCGAGGTCGGGTACCGGTGGGCCGGCGTCGCTGCCGTCGGCGCAGGCGGTGGCCAGCAGCATCAGCACAGCGAACAGTGCCGAGAGGGTCGGTCGCGATGGAGAGGACACGCGCAGGCTCCGGGTCGGCGACGTCTGGTCACGTCTGGCGACGTCTGGTCACGTCTGTTGACGTGGACAACTCCCGGCGCCGATGCAGGCTTCCCTGGGCGACCGCAGGGCGCCCGTGCTCCGCGCCGATCAGCCGGGCAGGGCGAGGTCGGTGAGGTCGAGTACGCGAGTGACGATCGCCTCGGCGACCTCGCTGAGCACCCGGTTGTGGTGCCGTGCGTAGCGGCGAAGCAGCTCGAAGCTTTCCTCGGGGCTTCCGCCCTGGGTGGCGGCCAGCATGCCCTTGGCCTGCTCGATGATCACCCGGCTGTGCAGTGCCTGCGTCAGCCGCTGAGCCTCGGTGCGTGCGTCCGACAGCGCCTGCTGATCGGTCAGTCGGGTCGCGGCGACGATCGCCAGGTCCCGAACGATCTGTCCCCGCCCGGCGTCGTCGGGCGTCAGTGGCTCGACATGCAGCGTCGTCACCACGCCCACGACCCCGTTGGACGCGAGCAGCGGGGTCGCCTCCGCGGCCCGGTATCCGGCGCGGTGCGCCTCGGGTGCGAAACTCGGCCAGCGGGTGCGGAAGTGCTCGAGGTCCTCGGCGCGGTGCACCACCCCCGTCCGCAGCGCCTCCACCGACGGGCCGTCGGTGCGTTGCAGGTCGCCGAGCTGCTCGATCAGCCCCTGGTCCGGGCAGGTGGTGAGCACCTGCAGTTCGTCGGCGTCGTCGACCAGATGCGCGGTGCAGGCCGCCGCCAGCGACTGGGCGACGATGCGCTCGGTGAGCAGCTCGAGCACCCTGGCCGGGTCCGCACCGTCGGCCGTCGCAAGCGCCGTGAAGATCCCGGCCAGCTCAGGCCCGGAGATCGGGGGATCGGCCCGACGCTCAGCCATGCCCACTGCCTGAACGGGCGATGCGCCCCATCATGCTGCCCCTCACCGTCTGCACCAAGATTCGGTCGTGCAGCGCCGGGGTCTGGAGCAGACTGCTCCTTGCACTCTACCGCGTGATGGTCCGCGTTGCGGGGGCTGCGGCCGGAGCAGTTCCCCAGCGCTCGGCGAGCAGCCCGTCGAGGACGGACGCGACCAGGTCCCCGCCCGGATGGGTCAGGTGCACGCCGTCGTCGGCTCGCACCGCGGTGCCGTCCCGGCGGGTGGTGTAGCCCTCGGGGGACAGCACCGTGCCGGTGTCGACCACCTGCACGTCACGGCCGGCAGCGGCCCGGAGCACGGCGGCGTTGGTCAGCTGTCGGGAGGCCTCAAGCCGGTCGGGACGCATCGCCGGCAGCTGCAGCCAGATGACCTGCCGTTCGGCGTCGATGGCCACGTCGAGCAGCCGCGCCACCCGCTGTTCGTACTCCGGCTCCCAGCCCGGCTCCGCAGAGTGGATCGGCGCGTCGCCGGGCACCACCAGGCTCTGGTCGTCGTTCCCGCCGAGCATCAGCACCACGACGTCCGGATCGTGGGTCGCGAGCAGGCCGCCGAGGTGATCGTGCCAGTCCAGCACGTCTGGTCGGGCCAGCCCGGTGCTGATCCGGATCTCCTGGTGCCAGCGCACGTCGTCGCGCCCGGTCACCGACCGGCCGTAGCCTTCCGCGATCGCGCCGAGCAACGAGTCGCCCGCGAGCAGCACCCGCAACGGGTCGTCGGCACTGATCGTCCGGCTGCGGCTGGTGGTCGCGGCGCGTCGCTGTGCGAGCTGCTCGTCGAACCGGTCCGCGAGCGATCGGGCCTCGGACGCCTCCCCGGTGGTCGCTGGCCCCGGCTGCGGAGGAGGGGCATCCCGGATGGCGGTGGCAACGGGACGCTGCGGATCGTCAGGGCTCACAACGTCGCGAAGCCCGACCAGCCAGGTCCGCGGACGGTCGAGGCCCAGCGCCGCCCCGGCACGCTCCAGTCCGGAGCCGACGGCGAGGGCGGCCTGGCGTGCCGCCCCCACCGGCAGGCCGGTCGCGGCGGCTACCAGCCCAGGGCCGTTGAACAGCGCACCGAGCAGCAGTGCGGCGAGCACGGCTCTCACGGCGATCCGTGGCGGGGTGTGCATGGCTCCTCGACTCACGACGGGAGGTCAGAACTGGAAGTAGATGAACGGGGCGACGCCGTCGGGCCCGAACACGTCGAGCACCACCAGCAGCAGCGCGAACGCGGGCACGTGCACGACCAGCGGTAGCCGGTCCCAGATCCGGGCCAGTGCCAACCGGGGGCGGTCGGGGACCTGCTGGACGAGCAGCACGGCGACGACCAGTGCGAGCACCGTGGAGGGCAGGTGCGAGGGCGAAGAACCGGCGACCAGGCGGCCGAGCACGGTCAGCGCGGTGCCGAACGAGTCGGCCCGGAAGAACACCCACGCCAGGCACACCAGATGGAAGGTCACGGCCCACCCGACCAGTGGGTGCGGTTCGCTTCGTCGCTGGGTTGCCGGGACCAGGCGCGAGACCGACTGCTCCGCGGTGCTCAGCACCCGCCGGGCTGCCCGGCGCCGCTCGACCACGAGCCCCAGACCGTGCAGGGCGCCCCACGCCACGAAGGTCCAGGCCGCGCCGTGCCACAGTCCACCGAGCAGCATGGTGAGCATCAGGTTGCGCTCGGTGCGCCGCGGCCCGTCACGGTTGCCGCCCAGCGGCACGTACAGGTAGTCGCGCAGCCACCGCGACAGCGTTTGGTGCCAGCGTCGCCAGAAGTCCTGCAGCGAACGGGCGGCGTACGGCCGGTCGAAGTTGCGGGGGAAGCGGAAGCCGAGCAGCAGGGCCACCCCGATGGCGATGGTGGTGTAGCCGGCGAAGTCCGCGTAGATCTGCACGGCGTAGGCGTAGATCCCGACCAGCACAGTGGCGCCGGCGTACTCGCCCGGGGTGGCGAACAGCGGGTCGACGATCGCCTCGGCGAGGTGGTTGGCGACCACCACCTTGAGCAGCAGTCCGGTCGCGATCAGCCGCAGTGCCGTGCCGACCGGCACCCCGCGTGAGTCGGGTCCGGCGGCGAGCTGGGGCAGGAACTCCCCGGGGCGGACGATCGGGCCCGCGACCAACTGCGGGAAGAACGCGAGGTACACCGCCGCGTCGAGCAGCGTGGTCGGGCGCAGCCGGCGACGGTGGACCTCGACCACGTAGCTGATGGCCTGGAAGGTGAAGAACGAGATCCCGACCGGCAGCACCACCTCGGGGTAGGGCAGGTCGAGGTCGGTCCCGAGCAGCCGCAGCAGTCCGTCGGCGGAGCCGGCGATGAACCCGGCGTACTTGAACCAGGCCAGCAGGCCGAGGTTGCCGACCAGGGCGCCGAGCAGCCAGCGGCTGCGCGCTGCGTCGTCGCGTGCGAGGTGGATGCCGTTGGCGGCGACCTCGTTCCCGACGGTGGA
>SLLJ01000020.1 GCA_007134165.1 Nitriliruptoraceae bacterium
ACCAACCGCGCGATGGTCGCCGACAACGTCCTGATGGTGTTCGCCAGGAACCTCGCGTACGAAACGCCCCGGTGGACCTACGAGATGATCGGCATCGACCTCACCACCGGCACGGTCCAGTGGGAGATCCGCAACGCTTGGCGAGACACGCGAGCACCGCTGCTCGGCCAGACCGGCACGCGCGCCTCGGCCTCGACCTGCCACCCCGCGATCGACTCACGGGGGCGGCTGTGGATCCCCGATCAGCGCGACGTCGCGGAGGGCAGCGGATTCCGCATCGCACCCGGGGGGTTCGTGGCCTACGACACCGCCACCGGGCAGCAGGTCGCCGAGATCCGCGACGGCACCACCTGCAGCTCGCACGACTCGCTGCTCATCGCCGGGGACGGCATGAGCGAGCGTCTGATCGTCTTCCCCGACGAGCGGGGCTCGCCGCACTCGCGCACCGACTTCCGTGGCTTCATCGGGGGGTTCCCCGAGGAGCTGCGCGCCTACGATATCGGCGGTGCGCAGCCCTCCCAGCAGCCGGTGTGGCGGCTCGGCCCGGCCGCGGAGGTCGGCTTCGACGCCGTGCTCGGCGTCAGCTCGTGGACGGCTCCCGACCGGCCCCCCACCTGGGCACCGAGCCCGGGTGTGGCAACCGACGACTCGGTGATCTTCGCCACCGTGACCTTCACCGGTGAGGGAACCGGTGAGGGCATCGTGGAACTCGTCGAGCTGGCCCTGGCCGATGGCACGGAGCTCGGGCGTACCGAGCTGCCGATGCCCAACGAGGAGGACGCCGACGGCAACCCCACGCCCATGGAACCGCAGATCTACCTCTGGTACGACCTGATCGTCTCCGACGACACGCTGCTGGTGGCCGCCCCTTCGGAGAGGCGCGGGAGGTCCACGGACACGCTGAGCTCGCGCGTGGGGTTCCTCGCCGCCTTCGATGTCACCGGTCGGCTGAGTGGTGACCCGCTCTGGTTCAAGGAAGGCAGCCGGACCGAAGGCTTCACGGCCTGGCGGTACCCGGTCATCTCCGATGGCGCCGTCGTCGGGCAGCCCGTCAACCAGAACCTGCAGCGCCCACCGATCGAGCCGCTCGAGGCCTACGACCTGCGGACCGGCGAACTGCGGTTCATCGCAGACGGCCGCCAGTGCCCCGTTGAGGGCTGCGCTCCCTCCCACCTGAGAGGTCAGGGCATCTCCGACGCCAACGGGGCGATCTACACCCGGGCGTTCGTGAGCCAGGCGCCCTGGGCCGTCAACGCCCTGGTCAAGCTCGACGCGACCGGCAGCGAGACCTGGCGGTTCACCGACCGTGACCTCGCTCAGGCCCACACCGGCCAGCCCCAGGACGATGCTGATCCCGGCAGCCTGCCCTTCACCTTCACCGACCAGAACCCGACCGTCGGTCCCATCGCCGACGACGGAACCCTGCTGTTGTTCGCGCTGGGCAACAACTCGGCCGTCGGCTCTGCCGAGATCCGCAGCACCATCGTGGCGATCGACAACTCCGGTGGGCTCGCGCAGGCTCCCGCGCCGACCCCCGACCCGACCCCCGACCCCACGCCGGTGCCGACCTTCACCGACGTCGACCCCGCCAACGTGCACGCGCCGGGCATCAACGCCGTCGCCGCCGCCGGCATCACCACCGGCTGCGCACCCGGCCGCTTCTGCCCCGCCGACAACGTCACCCGCGCCCAGATGGCCACCTTCCTCTACCGCGCCCTGCTCCAGGACCCGGCTCCCGCCCCCCAGCCCGACCCGACGCCCAAGCCCGGCCCGGACCCCGGACCCGACGCCCGATCCCACCCCGGACCCCGAGCCCACCCCGGACCCGACGCCTGAGCCAGGACCTGTTCCGGACCCCGAGCCCACCCCGGACCCCGACCCGGACGTGACGACACTCGCGGTCGGATGGGGAACCCAGGCCAGAGCGCTGGGGACCTACGACGGGCAGACCATCAACGTGACCTGCCCGCCACGCGGGACCGCCTTCACCGTCTTCGGCACCGACCGCTACGCCCAGGAGTCCTCGATCTGCACCGCCGCCGTGCACGCCGGGATCATCACGCTCGGCGGCGGCACCTTCCGCCTCGCGGTCGAGGTCGGCGAACGAAGCGTCACCGGCAGCACCCGCAACGGCATCACCTCCCAGGACCGCGCCTCCACGGCCCTGAACCTTCACCTTCCCCGACCAACCCATCGCCACGGCAGCGTTCGGCACCCTGCACTGGAGGTAGCCGCAGGCCGGCGCCCGCCCGGGCGCCGGATCCGGCCCGACGCGTCGGCCCCGCCCGGACACGCTCGGGGCGGGGCCGATCCGTCCTCCGACGAGCGCTCAGCGCCGCAGCGCGGCAACCCCCGGCAGGTCCTTGCCTTCGAGCAGCTCGAGCGAAGCACCCCCACCGGTGGAGACGTGGTCGACCTTCTCGGCCAGCCCGAACTGCCGGATTGCTGCGGCAGAGTCCCCGCCGCCGACCACGGTGAAGCCCTCGGTCGCGGCCATCGCGTCGGCCACGGTCCGGGTGCCGGCCGCGAACGCCTCCCATTCGAACACGCCCATGGGCCCGTTCCAGAACACGCTGCCCGCGGCACGGATCGCCTCCGCGTAGCGCTCGGCAGTGCGCGGGCCGACGTCCAGGCCCATCCGGCCGGCCCCGATGTCGCCGACGGCCACGACCTCGGACGCCGCGTCCTCGGCGAAGCCGTCGGCGGCGACGACGTCCTCGGGCAGGTGCACCTCGATGTTGCGGTCCCGGGCGGCGGCGACCAGCTCACGCACGGTGTCGACCTGGTCGGCCTCCACCCGGGAGCCGCCGATGTCGACGCCCTGCCCGGCCAGGAAGGTGTAGGCCATCGCCCCGCCGACCGCGATCGCGTCCACGCGCTGCAGCAGGTTGTCGAGCACGGTCAGCTTGTCGCTGACCTTGGCACCACCGAGCACCGCGAGGTAGGGCCGCGCCGGGTCGGCCTGCAGCCCTCCGAGCACCTCGAGCTCGCGGGCGAGCAGCAGCCCCGCGTAGCCGGGGATACGGGCGGGGATGCCGGAGATGGACGCGTGCGCGCGGTGGGCCGCCCCGAAGGCGTCGTCGACGTACGCGTCGGCGAAGGCGGCGAGCGCGGCGGCGAACGCATCGTCGTTGGCGGTCTCCCCCGCGTCGAAGCGAAGGTTCTCGAGCAGCAGCACCTGCCCGGGGTTCAGCGCCTCGACCTTGGACCGGGCGTCGTCGCCGACGACGTCGGAAGCGGCGATCACCTCGGTGCCCAGCAGTTCGGCGAGTCGGACGGCCACCGGCGCCATCGAGTAGGCCGGGTCGGGCGCGCCCTTGGGCCGGCCGAGGTGGGAGGCCACCACCACCCGGGCGCCCTGGTCGAGCAGACGGCGCAGGGTCGGGACCGACGACTGCACGCGCAGATCGTCGGTCACGCGGCCCTCGCGCAGCGGCACGTTGAGATCGGCGCGCACGAACACGCGCTTGCCGGCGGCATCGAGGTCATCGAGGGTCGGGACACCCTCGAGGAGAGGCGAGGTCATGGTCGGCATCCTTTCGGTCGCGGGATGCGACCGCCCCGTGGTCGGCACGGGGCGGTCGGGGTCGTCTGGGGCGCAGGACCTACAGGCGCTCACCGAGGTAGACGCAGGCCTCGGCCAGGCGGGTGGAGTAGCCCCACTCGTTGTCGTACCAGCCGAGCACCTTGACCAGCTTGCCGCTGGCGATGGTCGACGGTGCGTCGAAGACGCAGGAGTACGGGTTGCCCACGATGTCGATCGACACCAGCGGGTCGGTGCTGTACTGCATGATGCCCTTGAGGGGACCTTCGGCCGCCGCCTTCATGGCGTCGTTGATCTCCTCCTTGGTGACCTCGCGGTCGAGCAGGAGCGTCAGGTCGGTGATGGAGCCGTCGGGGATCGGCACCCGCAGCGCCATGCCGTTGAGCCGCCCCTTGAGTTCGGGCAGCGCGAGCGCGGCGGCCTGGGCGGCACCGGTGGTGGTCGGCACGATCGAGACCGCACCGGCGCGCGCCCGGCGCGGGTCCTTGTGCGGCGCGTCGTGGATGTTCTGGTCGCCGGTGTAGGCGTGGATGGTGGTCATGAGGCCCTGGGAGATCCCGAAGGTCTCGTGCAGGACCTTGGCCATGGGCACCACCGAGTTGGTGGTGCACGAGGCCATCGACACCACGTGGTGGTTGGCGGGGTCGTAGTCGGCCTGGTTCGCGCCGAGGACGATGGTGACGTCCTCCTCCTTGGCGGGCGCGGAGATCAGGACCTTCTTGGCGCCGGCCTGCAGGTGCTTGGCCGCGTCGGGACCCTTGGTGAAGAAGCCGGTGGACTCCACGACGATGTCGACGCCGAGATCGGCCCAGGGCAGATTGGCCGGGTCACGCTCGGAGAAGACCTTGATCGGCTTGCCGTCGACGACGATCGAGTCACCGTCGACCTCGACGGTGCCGTCGTAGGGGCCGTGCACGCTGTCGTACTTGAGCAGCATGGCCAGGGCGCCGACGTCGGTGAGGTCGTTGAGGGCGACGAAGTCGAGGTCGGTGCCGTACTTGTTGGCGGAACGAAGCAGGTTGCGGCCGATACGGCCGAAGCCGTTGATGGCGACGCGCAGGGTCATGCGGGGTGCTCCTCGTCGGATCGGATGGGTCGGGCGGTGCGGCGAACGGATCGGCGTGCGGTCGCCGGACCGCCTCGCCGCTGCGGGCGCTGTCCGCGCCAGGATCGGGGCCGTGGATGGGTGGGGTGACCCGACCCCGGCTGGCCGTTCGGACCTGGACGCTGCGCGGCGCCCGCTCTCTTGCGACCCTAGCAGCGAGGCGGGGCGGGATCACCGGGCAGTCGGACAGGTCCGCACGGTGCTCATGCATCACGCTCGTGGAATGGGGAGGCACGGCCAGCGACGCTGGGTCCAGTGGCGTCGTGTTCGTCGTGGCCGAGGGCCTCGAGCCTACGAAGTCGACGGTGCACGGCTGACTTGCCCACCGGCGGGTCGAGCAGGCTGCCGAGCTCCGCGAGGCTGGCCGCCGGGTTTGCCAGCCGGACCAGCGCGGTCGCCCGCAGGTCCTCATCCAGGGTGTGCCAGCCCACCCGGGCGATGGCCACCTCGACCGCCCGGACCTGGGCGGCGCCGGCCTCGATGCTGCGGCGCAGGTTGGCCGCGTCGGCGTTGGCCAGACGGTTGGCCTCGCTGCGCAGTTGCCGGCGCAGCCGCCCGTCGTCGTAGGTGAGGAACGCGCGGGTGGCGCCGAGAGCTGCCAGCAGGTCGGCGATGGCGGCGCCGGACTTGAGCACCACCCGCACGCGCTCGTCGCCGACCACCCCGGGTGGCTCCCCCACCAGCGCGTGCAGCACGGCGGCCAGCCCCTCAGCCGTCTCGTGCGTGCGCGTGGCCACCTCGAGGTGGGGTGGCCGGCCGGGTCCGGACACCGACCCGGCGCCGAGCAGCGCGCCGCGAGCGCAGGCCACGGCCCCGGTTCCCTCGAGTCCGGCCGGCAGCCCGTCCACTGGCCGGCCCGCGGCGTCGAGCAGGCCGAGGGTGCGGGCCACCGGCCCGGCCCCGACCGCCAGGCGCACGCCGTAGCGGGCGCGGTGTTGCATCCCGCCGGGTTCACGCACCAGCAGATCGGGCCGCACCCGGAATCCGTGGGTCAGCAGCGTGTAGGCGCGCCGGGCGACGGCACCCGAGCCGGTTGTCAGACCGAGGCCGATGCGCTCTCCGTCGAACGGGTCTCCCCCGGCCACCGTGAGGCTGCCGGCGACCCGGAACAGCGTGGCCAGCTCCGCACGCACTTCGTGCTCGGCGCCGACCGGAAGCCGCGCGAGCTCCTGGCGCACCTCCTCGGTGAACCTGCGCTCCCCGGCCGGGCTGCTCACGGACCGCCGATCACCCACTGCAGGGCCGCCGCCAGCCGCGCCGGGTCGTGGGCGTCGTCACCGTCGAGCAGATCGGCGGCCACCACCCGTCCGACCCGGCCGGCCAGCGCCGACGCATCGAGATGCAGCGGCGCAGCGACCTGCCGGGGCGAGGGACCCCGATGGGCCACCACGGCGTCCAACCGCAGACCCGGCACGTGCTGCACGAGCACGTCGAGGTGGTCGCCAAGATCCAGACCCTCGGTCTCCCCGGGCTGCTCACGCAGGTTGGTGACCAGCACGACCGGCGCGCCGCTCGCCGCCACGGCAGCCCCGATCTCCGGCACGAGCAGGTTGGGCAGCAGGCTGGTGAACAGCGACCCGGGCCCGAGCACGACCATGTCGGTGGCGGACAGCGCCTCGAGCGCCGCCGGACAGGCGGCCGGGGCGGCCGGCTCGAGCCACACCTTCTCGATGCGCCGGGTCGCAGTCAGTACCGCCTGCCCCTCGACATGTCCGGCGCGGGTGTCGGCGTGCAGCACGATCGGGACCGGGCTGCAGGGCACCACCCGGCCGGGGACCTCCAGCCACACCCCCAGCTGTTGCAGCGCCGCAAGCAGATCCCCTCCGGCCAGATCCTGCAGCGCGACCAGCACCAGGTTGCCCAGGCTGTGGCCGGCCAACTCTCCCTCGCCGAAGCGGTACTGCACCACCTCGGCGAGGTCGTGGCGCCGGGCCATGGCCGCCAGCGCCATGCGCAAGTCACCGGGTGGGAGCACCCCGAGGTCGCGGCGCAACCGACCCGAGGAGCCGCCGTCGTCGGCGACGGTGACCACCGCGGTGACGTCGTCGGCGATCCGGGTCAGCGCCCGCAGGGAGCGGGCCAGACCGTGGCCACCGCCGATCGCCACCGCGCGCCGTAGCCGGGCATCCGGGGGCCCCACGCTCACTCCTCCCCCAGGTCACGGTGCTGGACGCTGACCGGCAACTCCGTGGTCCGGGCCAGGTAGTCGCCGATCGCGTCGCCGATGGCCACCGAGCGGTGTTTGCCACCGGTGCAGCCGATCGCGATCGTCAGGTAGCGCTTGCCCTCACGCACGTAGCCGGGCACGAGCACGTCCAGCAGGCCCGTGAACGCGGCGAGGAACGGCTCGGTGGCCGGCTGAGCGAACACGTAGTCGCGCACCGGCGCGTCCCGGCCGCTGTGGGCCCGCAACTCCTCGACCCAGTGGGGGTTGGGCAGGAACCGCACGTCGATCAGCAGGTCGGCATCGCGCGGACTGCCGCGCTTGAAGCCGAACGAGACCACCTCGATGTGCAGCGGAGCGGTCGACGAGTCCTCGAAGACCTGCACGACCCGCTCACGCAACTCGTGCACGTTGAGGTCGCTGGTATCGATGATGAGGTCGGCCATCCCCCGCAGTTCGCTGAGCTTCTCGCGTTCGCGGCGGATGCCCACCAGCACGCCCGCACCTGCCGCGGATGGGTGCCGGCGGCGGGTCTCCTCGAACCGCCGGACCAGCGCCTCGTCGTCGGCCTCGAGGTACAGCACCCGCACGTCGGACTCGCTGCGGCGAAGCTCGCGGATGGTGCCGACCAGCGCGGCGAAGAACTCCCGGCCCCGGGCGTCGGCGACCAGCGCCAGCCGGGTCACCGACGAGCCCGGCGCGAACGCCAGGTCGCTGACCCGCTGGATCAGGGTCGGCGGCAGGTTGTCGATGACGAACCAGCCAAGATCCTCGATCACGTTCGAGGCGGTGGTCCGGCCCGCTCCCGACAGGCCGGTGACGATCAGGATGCGGGGCCGCTGCGCCTCGATCTGCGGGTCGGCGCCCGGCTCGGGGGGATCAGGGTCTGCGCTCACCGGACGGCTCCTCATCGTCGGGCGGGGCTCCGAGATGCTCGAGCACCGCCGCCGCGATCGTAGAGGACACGCCCGGCACCGCCGCGAGCTCCTCGATCCCGGCGCGACGCACGTTGTGTACCGACCCGAAGCGTTCGAGCAGTGCGCGCCGCCGCGCCGGTCCGACCCCCGGCACCTCGTCGAGCGCCGAGGAGGTCACCGCCGCCGTGCGCCGGGTGCGCTGGTAGGACACCGCGAAGCGGTGGGCCTCGTCGCGCACGGTCTGGACCAGATACAGCGCCTCGCTGCCGCGCGGCAGCACCACGGGGCGGGACGCCTCGGGCAGCCACAGCTCCTCGAAGCGCTTGGCCAGCGCCACGAAGGCCACGTCGTCCACCGGCAGGTCGGCGACGCCCTCCAGCGCGGCGGTGAGCTGCCCCGGTCCGCCGTCGATGACCACCAGGTTCGGCGGGTAGGCGAAGCGGGCGGGGCGGTCGGTCGGCAGCTCGGCGCGCTCCTCGACCAGGCGGGTGAAACGCCGGCGCAGCACCTCGCGCATCGCGGCGTAGTCGTCGTTGGTGTCCACCGAGAGCTTGAAGCGCCGGTAGTCGGAGCGCTTGGCCAGCCCGTCCTCGAGCACCACCATCGAGCCCACCACCTCGGTGCCAGCCAGGTGCGAGATGTCGTAGCACTCGATGCGCAGCGGCGCCTCGTCCAGCCCGAGCGCCTCCTGCAGCTCGCGCAGTGCGCGGGTGCGGCTGTCGAGGTCGCTCGCGCGCCGGGTGCGGTGACGCACGAAGGCGTCCCGGGCGTTGGCCTCGACGGTGGCGAGGAACGCGGCCCGATCCCCGCGCTGGGGAACCTGGATGCGCACCCGGCTCAGCGGACGGCCGCGCTGCCCGAGCCGGGAGGCCCGGCGCTGCTCGGCGAGCAGCTGCGAGAGCACCTCGGCGTCCTCGGGTTCGACCGGCACGAGCACGCGGGGTGGGATGTCGTCCGCGCGCTCGGCGTACAGCTGCACGAGGAACGAGGTGAGCAGCTGCGCGGTGCTCAGCGGCTCGACCTTGTCGACCACGAAGCCCTTGCGCC
This sequence comes from Nitriliruptoraceae bacterium, assembly GCA_007134165.1. Taxonomy (GTDB): domain Bacteria; phylum Actinomycetota; class Nitriliruptoria; order Nitriliruptorales; family Nitriliruptoraceae; genus SKJO01. The sequence continues at coordinate 8,778 of SLLJ01000020.1, forward strand.
CCACCAGCCGCCCGCGGCGCACGAAGAAGGCCTGCACGGCGGCCTCGAGCTCGTCCTCGTGCACCGCGATCGCATCGAGGTCCTCGGGGGTCTCGGACACCACCTGCTGCTTCTCGAGCACGCGGCGGGCGGCGGCGAGCTGGTCGCGCCGGCGGGCCGCCACCTCGAAGTTGAGCTCGCCGGCAGCCGCGTGCATGTCGGCCTCGAGCCGCTCGAGCACCGGGGCGGTGTCGCCGTCGAGGAAGCCGATCAGCCCGTCGACGAGCTCGCGGTGCTCCTCGGGGCTGACCTCGCCGGTGCACGGCGCGGCGCAGCGGTCGATGTGGTGCAGCAGGCAGGGCCGGCCGGTGCGCGCGGCGCGGTCGTACACCCCCTTGGAGCAGCTGCGCACCGGGAACACGCGGATCAGCAGGTCGAGGGTGTCGCGGATCGCGTACGCGTGCGCGTAGGGACCGAACCGGCGGTCGTCACGGTCGACCGCGCCGCGCGCCACCCGCGCGCGGGGCACCGGCTCGGAGGTGGTCACCACGAGGTAGGGGTAGGACTTGTCGTCGCGGTAGCGCACGTTGTAGCGCGGCCGGTGACGCTGGATCAGCGTGTACTCCAGGTGCAGCGCCTCGACCTCACGCTCGACCACGATCCACTCGACCGAGCGGGCCGCCTGCAGCATCGCCCGCGTGCGCGGGGCGATCCCCGACCAGGCCTGGAAGTAGCTGGCGAGCCGGGCGCGCAGCGAGGCCGCCTTGCCGACGTACACCACCCGCTCGTTGCCGTCGCGGAACAGGTAGCAGCCCGGGGCGTCGGGCACGGTGCCCGGATCGGGGCGGAAGGAGCGGGCCGGGTTGTCCATGGCCACCCGAGCCTACTTGCCCTGCCCGTTGCACTCCGCGACCTGCCACGCTGGGGGCGATCGACGACGAAGGACGATTCCGTGGTCCGCTGGTGGCTGGCGCAGGCCGACGTGGCGCAGGTCTGTGGCGAGGGCGAGCAGGCGAGCTGGCTCTGCGAGTACGTGCTGCGCGAGACCGACAACGAACTGCTCGCCCGCATCGCCGGCACCGGCTCGACAGGATTGCGGGTGGTGCTGATCCTGGTCGGTGCCTGGCTGGTCTCACGACTGCTGCGCCGGTTCGTGACGCGGTTCGCGGGACGTATGGAGCGCACCATCGAGGAACGGCTGACCCGCGCCGCGGAGCGGGGCACGATCACCGACACCGCCCGGTTCCGCACCCGCCGGCTGCAGCGCCTGCACGCCATCAGCGGGGTGATGCGCGGGGTGGTCGGCACGGTGGTGTGGGCGACCGCGCTGCTGCTGGTGCTCAGCGAGCTCGACGTGTCGCTGCAGCCGGTGCTGGCCGGGGCAGGGCTCGCGGGCGTGGTGATCGGCTTCGGCGCGCAGCAGCTGGTGCGCGACGTGCTCGCCGGCATCGCGATGCTGATCGAGGACCAGTACGGCGTCGGCGACTGGATCGAGGTGGAGGGCAAGTTCGGCCAGGTCGAGCGGGTAGGCCTGCGCTCGACCGCCTTCCGCGACGTGGACGGCACCCTGCACCACGTCCTGAACGGCTCGATGCAGCGGGTCGGCAACCTCTCCCAGGAGTGGGCACGGGCCACCTTCGACGTGCCGCTTGCGCTGGACGCCGACATCCCCGCCGCCAAGGCGCTGATCCACCGGGTTGCCTGCGATCTGGCCGCCGACGAGGTGTGGGGTCAGGACATCATCGGCGAGCCCGAGATCTGGGGCGTGCAGGAGTTCGGGCCCGACGGGGTGCGCATCCGGCTGGTCGTGCCGACCAAGCCGCTGCGCAACTTCGACATCACCCGCCAGCTGCGCGAGCGGATCAAGCTCGCGATGGAGCAGGCCCGCATGCGCATGCCGAGCCAGCTCGTGGAGCTCGGCGGGCAGCGCATGGGCTACACGGTGCTCACCCGCGAGGTCGATGACGAGCCAAGCGGCCAGCGCCTGCGCCGAGGTGGGCTGGTGCCCGCCGACGTCGGCCCGTTCGACCGCCCGCCGGCAACCGACCGCGACGCAACCGAAGACACAGACCGGGGCGTGACCGAGGATGCGGGCCCGGACGTGGACGCAGGCCCCGACGTGAACGCAGGCCCCGACGTGGACCCGGACGCCGTCGGATCGGAGCCGGCGACCGGCGGTGCACCACGGCCCGGCGCGGCCCGCCGTGCCAGGCGCAACGTCGAGGTCGAGGAGGAACGCGACCAGACCCGGGTGCTGCCCCGCATGCCCCCGGCAGCGCAGGGCGGCCCACCTGGCCAGCCGGCTGCCGACCGCGAGCCGGCCACCGACCTCACCACCGAGCTGCGCCGCGTGCAGGGTCCCGGCCCGCGCCCGGACTGACGCACACCCCGACTGACCGGCGCGCCTCACCCCGCGCCACGGGCTCCCCACACCACGCCGGTTCCAGCCGGGCCGGGACGAGGCGCCGACCGACGGCTGCCGAACCTCCGGAGTTCGGCAGCCGGACCACAACGCCCGGCGCCGACCGCGCAGAGGGCGCTCGCCGCTGCCACGGAAGCGGCTCACGAGCAACAGGCGCACAGCCTTGCGCGGAAACCGCGGCGACGCACCTCCCCGCCAGCCCAAGTGAGCCCTCGGCGCCGCCAGACGTGCGATCTACGTCCGTCGATGGCGGCGGTCGGCGCCCTCCCGGGACGTGGCGTACCCAAACGGACACCGATGACCGGATGGGTACGCCGCGTCGGCAGCAGCCGGGCGCACGAACTGCTGCAAGCGCCAGACGCACCCCGGCAGAAGCCAGACGCAGCTGCCGCACCGGCGGCAGCGACGGGCCCCGCGGGCAGGCCAGTCCGGCAGGTGCCCGCAGCCAGGCCAGTCCGGCAGGTGCCCGCAGCCAGGCGCCGACCGACGGCTACCGAACCCCCATCAGGTTCGGCAGCCGGGCCACAACGCCCGGCGCCGACCGAAGCCCCGCTCGACTCAGCCCGCCGCCGCCCCCACCGCCGGCAGCAGCTCGCGCAGGAACTTGCCGGTGTAGCTGCCCGGGGCCCCCGCGACCTGCTCGGGCGTGCCCGCAGCGACCACCAGGCCCCCACCGTCGCCGCCCTCGGGGCCGAGGTCGATGAGATGGTCCGCGGTCTTGATGACGTCGAGGTTGTGCTCGATCACCAGCACCGTGTTGCCCTTGTCCACCAGCCGGTGCAGGACCTCCAGCAGCCGGCGCACGTCCTCGAAGTGCAGCCCGGTGGT
>SLLJ01000345.1 GCA_007134165.1 Nitriliruptoraceae bacterium
CCGGTCGTTCCGGTCGTTCCGGTCGTTCCGGTCGTTCCGGCGTCGAGGTCCCCCTGCAGGACGCCGAGGCAGCGGCGGGCCACCGCCACGGCTTCCCGGTCGTCGGCGACGACCACGTCGACCACGCCGTTGGCGCGTTGCACGTCGATCGGCCCGATCGTCTCGGGCGCGTGCCGGCCGAGCCCACCGCCCTCGATCATGGCGGGGCCGGCCATGCCGAGGTTGCTGCCCTCGGTGGCGATGATCACGTCCGCGCAGCCGGCCAGGGCGGCGTTGCCCGCGAAGCAGTAGCCATCGACGATCGCGACGGTGGGCACCCGGCCCGACAGCCGGGCGAACAGGTGGAAGGCCCGCGCGTCCAGCCACGACGCTCCCAGCACGTCGGTGTCGCCCGGACGCCCTCCACCGCCCTCGGCGAACAGCACGACCGGCAACCCCCGGGTGGCCGCGAGCTCGAGCATGCGGTCCTTCTTGTGGTGGTTGAGGTAGCCCTGCGTGCCGGCGAGCACGGTCGCGTCGTAGCCGAGCACCACACAGGTGGAACGTTCGGGACCGAACAGCTCGGCGTTGATGGTCGCCGTGCCGGCCACCAACCCGTCGGCCGGCGTTGCCGTGACGAGCTCCTCGACCGTGCGGCGGCGACGCTGGGCGGCGATCGCCAACCCCCGGTACTCCACGAAGCTGCCGGGGTCGACCAGGTCAGCGATGTTCTCGCGGACCGTGCGCCGGCCCTTGCGGCGGCGGGCCGCGACCGCCTCCGGCCGGGCAGCATCAGCCAGCAGCGCCTGCCGGTCGAGCACCTCCTGCAGATCGGCCCGCGGCACGTCGAGGTCCACCGTGTCGGCACCGACCCCCGCCACCCCAGCCGCCGCGCTGTGCGCCGCCTCCTGCGCTCGCTCGGGCCGCAGGCGCACCAGCGACTGCCCGGCCACGACGGTGTCGCCGACCCCCACCAGCACGGCGTCAACCGTGCCGACGCCGGGCGAGCGCACCGGGTGCTCCATCTTCATGGACTCCAGTGCGAGCAGCAGTCCCTCGGCCTGGACCGGCTGGCCCGCTTCGACGGCGACGTGCACGACCGTGGCCGCCATCGGCGCGACGACGTCGCGAGGCTCTTGCGTACTGGCGGGGGCCATGGCGACTCCTGCGTTGACGGTTCGGGGGTGGTCGTACCAGACCGGCGCGGCCGACCCCAGCCGGCGACGACTACGGTCGCAACGCTGCCCGCCCTTCCTTCGCTCTCTGGAGCCCGCATGTCCCCCACCCGCCCGCTTGACCATCACGAGCAGGCCGCCCGCATCGTTGCCGGGCTGACGCTGCCGCAGAAGGCCTCGTTGTGCTCGGGTCGGGACTTCTGGACCACCCAGGACCTCGAGGAGGCGGGGGTGCCGGCGGTGACGCTCACCGACGGTCCGCACGGCGTGCGCCTGCAGGCGGGCGGCGCCGACCACCTCGGTCTCAGCGAGTCGGTGCCCGCAACCTGCTTCCCGACCGCTTCGGCCCTGGCGGCCAGCTGGGACCCCGACCTCATCGCCGAGGTGGGCGCCGCGATCGCCCTCGAGTGCCGGGCACTGGGGGTCGGCGTGCTGCTCGGCCCCGGGACCAACCTCAAGCGCACCCCGCTGTGCGGACGCAACTTCGAGTACTTCTCCGAAGATCCCCTCCTTGCCGCCGAGCTTGCCACCGCGTTCGTGACCGCCGTGCAAGCGCACGGAGTGGGGACCTCGCTCAAGCACCTGGCCGGCAACGACCAGGAGACCCGGCGCATGACCATCGACGCGGTCTACGACGAGCGCACCCTGCGCGAGCTCGAACTCGCCGCGTTCGAACAGGTCGTGCGCCGCGCCCAGCCGTGGACGGTGATGTCGGCCTACAACCGACTCAACGGCACCTACGCCGGTGAGCACCCCTGGCTGCTCACCGAGGTGCTGCGTGACGACTGGGGCTTCGAAGGCATCGTGGTCACCGACTGGGGCGCGACCAACGACCGGGTGGCGGGCCTGGCCGCCGGCTGCGACCTGCAGATGCCCGGCACCGCCTGCGGATCGGAGGCGAAGATCGTGGCAGCGGTCGAGGCCGGCGACCTCGACGTCGAGGTGCTGGACGCCACCGCCGTCCGGCTGGTCGCCCTGGCCCTGGCCGCAGCGGCCAACGCCCCCGCCGACGAAGCGACCCCCACTCCCGACGCGACCCCCGCCGCCCACCCAGCACCCGCCTTCGACGTCGACGCCCATCACCGGCTCGCCCGCCGGATCGCCGCCGACACGGTCGTGCTGTGCCGCAACGAGCGTGACGCGCTGCCCATCGGCAAGGACGACCGGGTGGCCCTGATCGGACCCTTCGCGACCGTCCCCCGGTTCCAGGGCACCGGCAGTTCGCGGATCAACCCGACCCGGGTCGACACGCTGGCCGAGGAGCTGACCGCCCTGCTCGGGGAAGACCGCGTGCGCGTCGCCTCCGGCATCCCCGACGGCATCCCCGACGGCAGCGACGACGGTGACCACGCGGGCGAGGCCGAGGCGCAGACCGAGGCCGGAGCGCTGCGCACCGCACTGAGCGCCGCGGAGGATGCCGAGGTGGTGGTGGTCTGCGTCGGCCTGCCCGACGGCTACGAGAACGAGGGCAACGACCGCACCCACCTGCGGCTGCCTCCCACCCACGACCGGCTGGTGGCGGCACTGGCCGCCGCGCATGATCGGGTGGTGGTCGTGCTGTCCAACGGCGCGCCGGTCGCGATGCCCTGGGTGCACGATGTCGCCGCCATCGTCGAGGGCTACCTCGGCGGACAGGCCGGCGCCGGGGGGATGTCCGACGTGCTCACCGGCCGCATCGCACCGACCGGCCGGCTCGCCGAGACCTTCCCCCTCCACCTCGATGACGTCCCGGCGATGCGCCAGATGCCCGGGGGGCCCAACACCGTTGAGCACCGCGAGGGCCTGTACGTGGGCTACCGCGCCTTCACCAGCCTGGACGCCGAGGTGCTCTTCCCCTTCGGCCACGGGCTCGGCTACAGCCGCGTCGAGTACGGGGCACCGCAGCTCGACCGCCACGAGGTCACCGTCGAGGAGTTGGCTGCCGGCGTACGACCCGAGGTGTCGGTCGA